>JAAZBK010000377.1 GCA_012513855.1 Acidimicrobiales bacterium | reverse complement strand
TCGAGACCCGACGTCGCACCCAGACGTTCTACTCACCCGACCAGAGCAACCCCCTCCACCCCGCTGCCATCGGCGCCGACGCGGCGTCGCTCCTTCCCGACGGCGAACGGCCGTCGGTGCTGTGGACCATCGACGTGAACGACGACGGGACCATGGGCGACATCGACGTGCGGCGGGCCATGGTGCGCAGCCGGGCTCAGCTCACCTACCAGGAGGTGCACGACGCCATGGCGGCCGGACGGGCCCCGGCGTCGGTGGCCGAACTGGCCTCCATCGGCCCGGCGCTCCAGGCCGACGCCAGCCGCCGCGGTGCCATCGAACTGGGTCTACCCGAACAAGAGGTGGTCCCCCACGCCGGCGGCGGCTGGACCCTGGCGCTGCGGGCCAACCTGCCCGTGGAGGAGTGGAACGCCCAGATCTCGCTGCTCACGGGCCGGGCCGCCGCGGTGCTTATGCTCGACGGTGGCCACGGGATCCTCCGCACCGTCCCGGCCGCCGATCCCGCCCGCTTCCCGCGGCTGCGCAACTCGGCCAGCTCGCTGGGGATCGAGTGGCGTCGCAGCGAGGGGCCCGGCGAGGTCCTCGCCCGCCTCGACATGGCCAACCCCCGCCACGCCGCCTTCGCAGACCTCGCCGCCGAGCTGCTCCGGGGATCGGGGTACACGCCGATCAACGGGGAGCCGCTCGACGATCCCGGCCACGCCGGCGTGGGCGCCCCGTACTCGCACGTCACCGCGCCCTTGCGACGGCTGGTCGACCGCTTCGGGTCAGAGGTCTGCATCGCGCTGTCGGCGTCGAAGGCGGTACCGGGCTGGGCCGAGGAGGCCATCGCCGAACTGCCGGAGCTGATGCGCGAGGGCGACGGCCTGTCCCGCGAGCTCGAGCGCACCGCCGTCGACGCCACCGAAGCCTTCGTGCTGCACCAGCGGGTGGGCGAGGTGTTCCCCGCCGCCGTAATGGAGACCGGGCGGGAGAACGGCACGATCGTGATCGACGACCCGGCCGTCAAGGCCCGCTGCAAGGGCGACGACCTGCCCCTCGGCGCCGAGATCCACGCCCGCTGCACCGAGGCCGACGTGGCCCGGCGGACCGTCGCCTTCGAACGGGTGAGCTGACCCCGGAGTTCAACCCCGGCAGGTGTGAGTGCTCTGGTCGAATAGTTCGACCGTTCTACTCACACCTCCGGGGGTGGGGCGGTGGCGGGCGGCCGGGCGGGCCGGCGGGCGGGGGTGATGCCGGCGGGGTCGTGGTGGCTCGTAGGCTTTCGGAGTGCTGTACGTGGTTGCGTTCGTGGTCGCCGCGGGAGTCGGGTTCGCCCTCTCCCGGCTGCTGCGCACCCCCACCCACGCCGCTCAGGCGGCCGCGGTGGCCCGCAACGTCGGCGGATCGCTCGGCGGGCGACGGGGCCTCGACGCACCCGAGCTGCAGCGGGCCTGCTTCTCCGAGATGGTCCGCCACGTGCGGGTGAGCCGAGACGGACGGATGTCGGTGCCCGGCTCCTACCTGCTGCACCTGAACCCCGGCGACGTGGCGGTGGTCGACGAATCCCGGCGCTGGTTCAGCGACGGACTGGTCCAGGCCCTGCGCGACGCGTCGGCCCAGAACGGGTGGCGGCTCCACGAGCCGGTCGACATCGACTTCGAGGCCGACGCCACCAGACGACCGGGCGCTCCGCTCGCGGTGCCGGGCGGAAGCGACCGCGACACAGACACCGACGCCGACGACGCCCGAGCCGCCAGGTCCGGTGCGCCGGCACCGTCAGCCGAGCGCACGTCGGTGGCCTCCTCACGCTCGACGCGCCGGAACGCATCGAGGCCCGCCGAGCCGGCGCTCGGCCTGATCAGGACCGACACCGGGGCAACCGTTCCGCTCGAAGCGACGGCGGTGACCGTGGGCCGTTCGCCCGACAACACCATCGCCTCCCCCGACGAGCGCATCAGCCGAAAGCACGCCCGCCTCGAACCCATCGGCGGCGGCTGGGTGGTGATCGACCTCAGCTCGGCCAACGGCACCCGAGTCGACGGCGGCAGGATCCGCTCGGGCACCCCGATACCGGTCACCCCCGGCACCACCATCGCGGTGGGCCCGCTCGAACTGCACGTGGTGGATCTGAACGCCCGCTCCGGGAACGGCGCCGCCGCCAGCGGGGCGCCGGCATCTGGCACGCGAGCCCTCGATCGTGCCGAGCGCAACCGGATCTCCCAGGAGGTCCTGGGCCTGCCTGGAGCCGACCGACGCCGATGATGCTCCTGGTGGTGATCTTCGCCGGCCTGGTGGCCGGCGCGGCAGCGGAACGTCTCGTCACTCCGCAGGGAGCGTTGAACCGCGGGCCGGGTCCCGAGCCGGGCCACCCCGGCACCGACCGCGCGCCGAGGCCTCGGCGACGACGCAGCCGCCGGCGGATCCTCGGGTGGACCGCGTTGATCCTCGTGGTGGCGATGCTGGTCACCACCGTCGGCGGATACCTCTGGGCGAGGTCGGTCTTCAACAAGATCGACAAGGTCGACGTGTCCGCCGCCCTGTCCAGCGGCAGCGGCACCAACTACCTGCTGGTGGGCGCCGACAACTCGATCGGATCGGGCGAGCAGCGCGAGGGCGTGGACGGCGTCCGCTCCGACACGATCATGGTGCTGCGGATCGACGGCGGGAAGGCCCAGATGCTCTCGCTCAACCGCGACCTCTGGGTCACCAACCCGGCCACCGGCAACCAGGGCCGGCTCAACGCCACCTACAACCAGGGACCCGAGAACCTCGTCCGCGCCGTCACCCAGAACTTCGGAATCCCCATCGAGCGCTACATCGAGATCGACTTCGGTTCCTTCAGCGGCCTCGTCGACTCCTTCGGCGGCATCGAGGTCCACTTCGAGCACCCGTCCTTCGACCTGGCGTCGGGCCTCGACGTGAAGGAGGCCGGCCTCGTCCACCTCGACGGCGCCCAGGCCCTGGCCTTCGTCCGCTCCCGTCACTTCACCGAGGTCGTCGACGGTCAACCCCGGCCCGAGGGCGGCCTCCCCGACGTCAACCGCACCATGCGCCAGCAGACCTTCCTGCGGGCGATCATGGGGAAGGCGTCGAGCAGCCGCAACCCGGTGAAGCTGCTCTCGGCGGCCAACACCATGTCGGGCGGCCTCCGCGTCGACGACGACATGTCGATGCTCGACGCCGCCCGGTTCACGTGGAGCATGGGCCGCCTGGACCCGCAGACGGTGTCGCTCCCCGTCGTCCCCCGCACCACCAGCGGCGGCGCCGCGGTCCTGGAGCTTCGCCCCGGCGCCGAAGACGTCCTGGCCGGCTTCCGCTGACCCCACCTGGCTCGGTCCAGCCAGCCGGCCCAACCCCCGAAGGTGTGGGTGGAATGGTCGAACAGTTCGACCAGAGCACCCACACCTCGACGCTCTGGTTGGGGGCCGGTCGACAGGTTCTGTGCATCTACCTTTCGCGCCAACGCCACGTGGAGGTCGACGGTGGTTCAGGGGTGCTTCCTAGGTTGCGCGGCGCTGGAAGATGCCCCGACCGAAAGATCCCCCCGCATGTCAGAGATGATCAACGACGTCCACCGTCGCGCCCTCTTGAAGGGCGCCTTCGGTGCCGGAGCCGGGCTCGCGCTCGCCGGACCCTTCTCCGCCCTCGGTGCCCGAGGCGCCGAAGCCGGTGGCCGGCCCCAGTCCGGGAGCCGTCCCCCGTGGGCCGGCCGTCCCGGCGACCCCGGCCGACCCGCGCCTACCGGCGACTACGGCGACCTCATCCCCGTCCGAGACCAGACCACCGGCCTGGAGCTGATCAAGCTCCCGAAGGGCTTCGAGTACCTCACCTTCGGGTGGACCAACGATCCGCTCGACGACGGCACCCCGACCCCCGGCGCCCACGACGGCATGGCCGCCTTCAACAACGACGAGCGCCGTGGGCGCGGCGGCCGGGACCCCCGACGCCGTGGAGGCCGCCGGCCCCGCCACGACGACCGCTACGTCACCCTCGTCCGCAACCACGAGCGCAGCCGGGGCCAGTCGTTCGCCCCCGCCGGCGCGACCTACGACGCCGCTGCCGCCGGAGGCACCACCAACGTGGTGTTCGACCCGGACCGGGGCCGCTACATCGAGTCCTACGCCAGCCTCAGCGGCACCATCCGCAACTGCGCCGGCGGGCCGACCCCGGCGGGCACATGGCTCACCTGCGAGGAGACCACCGACATCATCGACGGCATTCGCCACGGCTACGTGTTCGAGGTCCCGTCCGACGGCGTCGCCGAACCCACCCCGATCAAGGCCATGGGTCGGTTCTCCCACGAGGCCACCGCCACCGATCCCCGCACCGGGATCGTGTACGAGACCGAGGACTCCGGCAGCTCGGCGTTCTACCGGTACGTGCCCGTGGACCGCGACGACCTGCTCGAGGGCGGTGAGCTCCAGGCCATGGTGCTCGACTCCACCACCGACACCCGCGACTGGGCAACCGGCGCGAGCGCTGCCGCGCAGTGGGTGAAGGTCGACAACCCCGACTGGGGTCCCGGCGAGGCCACCTGCTGGCAGCAGGCCTCGGCCAAGGGCGCAGCCCGGATCTCCCGCGGCGAGGGCACCTGGTACGGCAACGGTGTCGTCTACGTGGTCTCCACCGACGGCGGCGTCGCCCGGCAGGGCCAGGTGTTCGCGTACGACCCGAAGGCGTCCACGTTCACCTGCCTGTTCGCGTCGCCGTCGGCCGACGTGCTCAACGCCCCCGACAACATCTGCGTGAGCCCACGTGGCGGCATCGTGCTGTGCGAGGACGGCAGCGGCCGCGAGTACCTCCACGGCATGACCCCCGACGGCGACATCTTCCGGTTCGCGGAGAACAACGTCGACCTCCCGGCCGAGTTCCAGGTCACCAAGGGCTACTCGGGCGACTACAGCGGCTCGGAGTGGGCTGGAGCGACGTTCGAGCCCAAGAAGGGCAAGTGGCTCTTCGTCAACCTCCAGAGCCCGGGCATCACCTTCGCCATCACCGGCCCCTGGAACAAGGGAGCGCTGTAGCCCAGCCCACCTCATCAACCCCGACAGGTGTGGGTGCTCTGGTCGAACTGTTCGACCAGAGCACCCACACCTCGAAGAAGTTGGCTTCGCGGTTCCCGGAGTACCTTCGACGGCCATGACCACCGAGGCACCCGACACCGACGGTACGAACGAGTTCGCCACCCGGCTGGCGGCGGCGTACGCCACCGACGGCCCCACCGTCGACATCGGGCGGGCGATGCTCGACGGCGTCACCCACCACGACGCGGTGATCCAGGTGCCGCTGGCCATGTGCAACCGCCACGGCCTCATCGCCGGCGCCACCGGCACGGGCAAGACCGTCACCCTCCAACTGCTGGCCGAACAGCTGTCGGCCCAGGGCGTGCCGGTGTTCGCCGCCGACATCAAGGGCGACCTGTCGGGCCTGGTCAAGGCGGCCGAGCCCGGCTCCAAGATCAACGAGCGGGTTGAGACGATGGGCCTGAGCTACACGCCGGCCGGTGCGCCCGTGCAGTTCTGGGCGCTCGGCGGCCAGGGTCCGGGCGTTCCGGTGCGCGCCGCCATCGGCGGCTTCGGGCCCGACCTGCTGGCCAAGGTGCTCGACGCCAACGAGACCCAGCGCTCGTCCTTGGCGCTGGTGTTCCACTACGCCGACCAGAGGGGCCTGCCCCTGCTCGACCTGGTCGACCTGTCCGACCTGCTCAAGTACCTCATCAGCGACGAGGGCAAGGCCGAGCTGAAGTCCATCGGCGGCCTGTCGACCCAGACGGCGGGGGTGCTCCTGCGCAAGATGGTGGAGCTGGAGCAGCAGGACGCCGAGCTGTTCTTCGGTGAGCCGGAGCTGTCGATCGACCACCTGATGCAGGTGACCCCCGACGGCAAGGGCGTGATCAGCTGCCTGGAGCTGGCGCAGGTCCAGGACCGGCCCCGCCTGTTCTCGACCTTCCTGATGTGGCTGCTGGCCAGCCTCTACGAGGACCTCCCCGAGGCGGGCGACCTCGACAAGCCGAAGCTGGTGTTCTTCTTCGACGAGGCCCACCTGCTCTTCAACGACGCTCCCAAGGCGTTCGTAGAGCAGGTGGCCCAGACCGTTCGGCTCATCCGCTCCAAGGGCGTCGGCGTCTTCTTCGTGACCCAGCTCCCCGACGACGTACCCGACGACGTGCTCGCCCAGCTCGGCACCCGGGTCCAGCACGCGCTGCGGGCCTACACGCCGCGCGACGCCAAGGCGCTCAAGGCCGCCGTCAGCACCTACCCCAGGACCGACGACTACGAGCTGGAGGAGGTGCTCACCCAGCTCGGCACAGGAGAAGCGGTGGTCACCGCTCTCTCGGAGCGAGGCGCGCCCAACCCGGTGGCCTGGACGATGGTGCGGCCGCCGCAGTCCCAGATCGGAGCTGTCGACCCCGCCGAGGTGAAGACCATGGCCGAGACCAGCACCATGTGGCCGATCTACTCCGAGGAGATCGACCGCGACTCCGCCCGCGAGATGCTGGCCCGCAAGATGGGCGTCGAGCCGGTCGGAGAGGAACCGGCTGGCGACCCGACTGGCGAGGCGGCTCCTGCTGCCGCGGACGCCGGAGCCGGACCGTCGGCCGAGGACCTGCTCCGCGACTCGGGCCTCAGCGCCGATGGCGTCGACCTCAGCACCCTGCCTCCCCCGCCCGATCCGCCCGCTGCGAAGGCCGAGAAGCCGAAGTCCACCTCGAAGTCCAAGTCCACGTCGAAGTCCAGGTCCAAGTCGTCGGGCAGCTCGAAGAAGAAGGACGACGGCAACGCGGTGACCGACTTCCTGAAGAGCCGTGAGGGTCGGGCCACCGTCAACAACGTGGTCCGGGGCATCTTCGACCTGCTCAAGAAGAAGCGCTGAGCGCCACCGTGGCACAGGTTCGACCCCGCCTGATCGTCGACTGCGATCCGGGCCACGACGACGCGGTGATGCTGGTGCTGGCGGCCCGCCACGCCGACGTCGTGGGCATCACCACGGTCAGCGGCAACGCTCCGCTCGAGGCCTGCACCACCAACGCCCTGGCCATCACCGAGCTGCTCGGGTGGGACGTGCCGGTCCACTCCGGTGCGGCCCGACCGCTCCTGGCCGAGCCGTTCCACGCGCCCGAGGTCCACGGCGAGTCCGGTCTCGACGGCACCGACCTGGCGCGCCCCACGCGAACGGTGGCGGGCGACGACGCGGTGGCCTTCATCAGCGAGGCGACCCGCGCCGAGGAGGGCCTGTGGTTGGTGGCCACCGGGCCGCTCACCAACGTGGCGCTGGCGCTGCGGGCCGACCCCGGGTTGGCCGGACGACTGGCCGGCATCTCCTTCATGGGCGGCGGCGCCGGCGAGGGCAACGTGACCGCCGCAGCCGAGTTCAACGTCTGGGCCGATCCCGAGGCCGCCGCCATCGTGGTCGACGCAGGCTGTCCGGTCTGGATGTGCGGCCTCGACTGCACCCGCCAGTTCCTCGCCGACCGGGCCCTCACCGACGAGGTCCGGGCGCTCGGCAACCCGGTGTCGGGCTTCCTGGCCGACATCTTCGACCACGAGCTGGGGCGCTTCGGCTCCTACGCCACCTCGAGCCCAGACCCGCCGATGCACGACCCGGTGGCTTTGCTGGCCGTCACCCACCCCCACCTGATCCAGCGCGAACGGGTGCCGATCCTGGTCGAGACCGGCGGCGTCCACGCCCGTGGCGCCACCATCGTCGACCGTCGCCTGGTGACCCGCGAGGGCGCAGACCCGAAGGCCACATCACAGACCGAGTGGGCGCGCAGCATCGACGCGCCAGCCGCCCGGCGGGTGCTGGTGGAGACGCTGGCCAGCTTCGGCTGACCGGAGGTCGACCGCTGGACCGGGCGCGTGATCAGCCGCCCGTGATCAGGCGTTGCGAGGCAGCTGGTTGAACGGGGTCGACGAGTCGGGCCCCGGCTCCTTGGGCAGGCCCAGCACCCGCTCGCCGATGATGTTGCGCTGGATCTGGTCGGTGCCGCCGTAGATGGGCGGGCCCTGGGCCCACAGTGCCGAGTTGGTGATCATGGCGAGGAACGGGTTCCCGGTGGCGGCGTCGAGCGACTTGCGCTGGTCGTCGGTGTAGGCGTGGAGCATCCCCTGCGGTCCGGCGATGCGAAGGCCGAGGTCGCGCTGCAACCGCACGATGTTGCTCATGGAGAGCTTGGAGATGTTGGCCATGCCGGCGATGTCGCCGCCGGCCTCACGAACCGACTTGAGTCGGGCGGCGTTCAGACGACCGAGCTCTCCCAGGGTGTGGAGCCGGACGAGGTCCTGGCGGATGGTGGGGTCGGTGCTGGTGCCGTTGCCCTGGGCGTAGCCGATGAGCATCGCCGCCGATGACGGAGGCGGACCCTTCTTCTTGGGCGCGTCGTCCTTGGCCTTGTCGGCCTTCGCCTTGGCCTTGTCGGAGCGGGACTTCACGAAGTCGCCGACCCGGCGGTCGAGGTTGCCGGAGATGGTGCCGGGCATGACCATGGTGGTCTGGGAGCCACCGCCCGAACCGAGGCCGGCGCGCTCGTTCTGGAGGGTGGTGTTGGCCGCCGCCCAGCCACGGTGGAGGCCGCCGATGATGGCGTCGTCGCCAACCCGGGCCGCGTCGAGGAAGACCTCGTTGAACATGGCGTGGCCGGTCATCTCGCGGAGCGGACGGATCTCCACGCCGGGCTGGTGCATGTCGCACGCGAACCAGCTGATGCCCTGGTGCTTGGGGGCTTCCGGATCGGTGCGGGCGAGCAGCATGCCCATGTCTGCAGAGTGGCCCATGGAGGTCCAGACCTTCTGGCCGTCGACCACCCACTCCTCGCCGTCCTTCACGGCCTTGGCGGTGAGGCCGGCCAGGTCTGATCCCGCACCGGGCTCGCTGAAGAGCTGGCACCACGACTGCTGTCCGGTGACGATCGGGCGGACGTAGCGCTCGATCTGTTCGGGGGTGCCGTGGGCGGCGATGGTGGGCGCGGCGAGGAGGAGCCCCAGGCCCCACGGCGCTCCGACCGCGCCGAACGCGGCGATCTCGTTCTGGACGGCCACCGCGTCGGCTCTCGGCAGGCCGCGCCCGTAGGCGTCGGCGGGCAGGCCGGGCGACGACCATCCGCTCGAGCCCAGGCGTTCCCACCACTCCGCCACGGTGATCTCGGGATCCCAGTTCTCCTCCAACCAGGTCCGCACCTCCTCGACGACGGAGTCGGTGGAGCGGTTGGTGGTCGACGGTTCAGCGAGATCGGTCACGGCGGCAAGCTAACGAATCCCCGCCGCCGGGGCACGCCGGTCCGATACCCGCAGCCACGGGATGCGGCGCCCGGTACCGTCTGACGCCATGTCAGGGGATCAGGACCAGGGAGCGGGCGACCACGGGGAACGGCGCGCCGCCGGGCCCTACGAAGGCTTCGGCGGCCGGGTGGGCAACACGTTCGCCGGGTCTGAGAGCTGGTGGCCTCCTCGTCCCGAGCCCGGTGCGGGTGCGCCCAACGTGGTGGTGGTGCTGGTCGACGACCTGGGCTTCGCCGACCTCGGTTGCTACGGCTCGGAGATCCCCACCCCCAACATCGACCGGCTGGCGGCCAACGGGGTCCAGTTCACCAACTTCCACGTGACCCCGATGTGCTCGCCCACCCGGGCCGCCCTGCTCACCGGCGTGAACCCCCACCGGGCCGGTGCCGGGCACGTGGCCAACTCCGACCCTGGCTTCCCCGGCTACGCCGCGGAGATGGCCGACGACGTGGCCACCGCGGCCGAGCTGTTCCGCGACGCCGGCTACCACACCATCGCCGTCGGCAAGTGGCACCTGACCAAGGACGCCGACCTGTCCGACGCCGGTCCCCGCCACTCCTGGCCGCTCCAGCGGGGCTTCGACCGCTACTACGGCGTCCTCGACGCGTTCACCAACCTGCACCACCCCCACCGGCTGGTGGAGGACAACCACACCGTGGAGGTCGACCGCTACCCCGACGGCTACTACGTCACCGACGACCTCACCGACCGGGCCATCTCGATGATCCGTCACGCCCGGGCGTCGAACCCGAGCCAGCCGTTCTTCTGCTACTTCGCCCACATCGCCGTCCACGCTCCCCTCCAGTGCAAGGCGAGCGACCACGATCGCCACCGGGGCCGCTACGACGCGGGCTGGGACGTGCTGCGGGAGGAGCGCCACCGTCGTCAGGTCGAGCTGGGGCTGCTGCCCGAGGGCACCGCGCTGCCGCCCCGCAACAGCGAGGAGGGCGACGAGGTCCTGCCCTGGGACGACCTCGACCCGGCCGACCAGGCCCTCTACGCCCGGTACATGGAGGTCTACGCGGCGATGGTCGACAGCGTCGACCAGTCGGTGGGGCGCCTCTACGACGCGCTGGAGGAGACGGGCGACGCCGACAACACGATCTTCCTGTTCCTCTCCGACAACGGGGCGTCGAGGGAGGGCGAGGCCGCCGGCACCACGGCCTACTTCCGGTCGCTCGTCTCCAAGAACGCCACCGACATCGAGGACCACGGCTTCGACCTGGAGCGGATCGACCTGGCCGGCACCGCCCAGGCACTGGTCCACTACCCGCGGGGCTGGGCGATGGCCTCCAACACGCCGTTCCGGCTCTACAAGATCAACACCCACGCCGGCGGCCACTCCGTGCCCTTCATCCTGCACTGGCCGGCCGGTCAGCGGGAGCGGGGCGACGCGGCGGGCGGGCGTCGCGACCAGTGGGCCCACGTCACCGACCTCCTCCCGACGCTCTGCGACCTGGCGGGGGTGACGAGGCCCGCCGAGCGAGCGGGCCACGTCCTCCAGCCGCTCAACGGCGTCAGCCTCGAGACGGTGCTCGTGGACCCCGGTGCGACCCACGACCACGGATCGCAGTACACCGAGATGGCCGGCCACCGCGGCTTCTACGACGGCGAGCGGTGGGAGGTGGTAACCCGCCACAAGGAGCTCACGCCGTTCGGGGACAACGAGTGGGAGCTTTACGATCTGACCGCGGATCGCACCGAGACCACCGACCTGGCCGGCGAGCACCCCGAACTGGTGACCGAGCTCGCGGCCGGCTGGGAGCAGGCCGCCCGCGACAACCAGGTGTACCCCCTCGACGAGGGTTCGCGGCTCCGGTATGTGATCCGACCCGACTACGAGCTGCCCTACGAAGCACCGGTCCGCCTCGCCTCAGGCACGCACACCCTGGAGCGGTACCGCTCGCAGCTGCTCATCCAGTGGCGCTCCTTCGACGTCGACGTCGAGGTCGACCACGGCACCGGTGACCGCGGCGTCCTGGTGGCCCACGGCGACCAGGGCGGCGGCTACGGCCTCTACGTGGTCGACACCCCAGACGACCCGGCTGGGGAGCTGGTGTTCGTGCACAACGGCTACGGCCGGCTCAGCACCACCAGGTGCGGACCGATGCCCGAGGGACCGTCGACGGTGCGGCTCGAGGTCACGGCGCCCGGCCACTGGCGCTGGAACGTGCGGGTGCTGGCGGGCGACTCCTGCATCGGTGAGGTCGACGACCTCTTGATGCTCGGCGCCATGGCCCCGTTCGAGGGCATCGACGTGGGCATCGACCGCCGCTCCCCCGTCTGGTGGGACGTCTACCAACAGCATGGGCCGTTTCCCTACTCGGGAACGCTGCGATCGGTCACCTACACGCCGGGCGACCGGGCACCCGATGCCGGCACGCGGTTCCTGGACCTGCTCCGCGAGATCGGCATGCGGTACGAGTGACCGCCGGTTCGGACCCCTCGCCACGGCGGGTAGGGTCGCCCTCCGATGTCGCCGACCACCGACGCCCAGAACCCTGCTGACCGGCCGGCCCAGGCCCGGATCGGCCTGCTCAAGTGCGGCACCATCCGCACCGACCTCATTCCCCGCCACGGCGACTACCCCGAGCTGTTCGGCGCGCTCCTGGGGCACCACCCGCTGTCCATCACCACCTACGACGCCGAGCACGGTGAGCTACCGCGGTCGCCCGGGGAGTGCGACGGATGGCTGGTGTCGGGCTCGGCCAACTCGGTCTACGACGACGAAGCTTGGATCGATGCCACCGGCAGGTTCCTGAGCGAGATCGTGGCCGCCGGCGTGCCGCTGGTGGCCGTCTGCTTCGGCCACCAGCTCCTCGCACAGGCGCTGGGCGGAGAGGTCCGCCGCTCCGAGCGGGGCTGGGGTGTGGGCGTCCACCGCTACGACGTCACCGCCGATCTCACCGGCTGGCCCGGCGGCGATCCACCCGCACACCTCGACCTCCTGGCCATGCACCAGGACCAGGTCACCCGGCTACCCGAGGGCGCAACGGTCCTGGCGTCGTCGGAGCACTGCCCGGTGGCGGCGTACTCGCTCGGCGAACGGGTGCTCGCGGTCCAGGCCCACCCCGAGTTCACCCCCGAGCTGACGCGCGAGCTGATCGAAGGTCGAATCGAGCGCATCGGTTCCCAACGGGCCGAGGCTGCTCTGGCCGAACTCGACCGCCCCATCCACGGAGACGTGGTCGCCGACTGGTTCGCGGCCGTCCTGACCAACTGAGCCACGGAAGCCGCGCACCCCCATGAAGCCAAGAGCTCTGTTCTTCCTCGTCCTCGCGGCGGCCGTCGCCTTCGCCTCGTTGCCCACCACCACCAGCGCCAGCGCCGGTGGCCGCGCCGGCGGGCCGAGCACCAACGGCACCGCCATCGCGTGCCGGCGAGACACCGCGGCCGACCTCCGGTGGGTGTCGTGGATCCACCGGGTGCACAGCGGGGTCGACCCGACGTTGCCCGAGGCGGCGCAGTGGCTGGGTCAGCTAGCCGACGGACAGCCCTACCGTGACGTCGCCCGCTCCGTGGCCAGGGCGGCTGCGCCAACGTCGGCCACCATCGCCGGCCTCTACCGCTCCTACCTTCACCGGGAGCCGGGAGGAAGCGAGGTCGACGGATGGACGGCCTCGTTGCGCGCCCACGGCTCGGCGACGGTGGTCGCCGAGCTGCTGGCCTCCGACGAGATGTTCCACCGAGCGGGCGGCACCGACGCCGGCTGGCTCGACCACGTCTACGAGCTGGTCCTGGGCCGGTCGCCCGACGCCGGCGGTCGGGCCTACTGGCTGGGCCGCCTGACCGGTGGCGAGGGTCGCGAACGGGTGGCCGCGGCGCTGTGGGCCACCCCGCAGAGCCTCTGGCGCCGGGTCGACGCGTCGTACCGAAAGGTCCTCGGCCGGCCGGGCGACCCGGGCGGCATCACGCACTGGTCGACGGTGGCGGCAGCGGAGGGCGACGCCGCCCTCGACGCCGCCCTCGCATCCACCCAGGCCGGGTGGGACCGCGCCCAGGCCACCTACGGCGCCCCGGCCTCGGTGATGCCTGCCCCGTGCCGGCCGGTGCCCCGATGGGTTCCTCCGGTGGGAGCCGTGGTGCGGACCCTGCCCCGCATGGACGGGCACGGACCCCTGCTGGCCACGCTCACCTTCGACGACGGCCCCCACCCGACGTGGACCCCGAAGATCCTCGAGATCCTCGACCGCTACGACATCCCCGCCACGTTCTTCGTGGTGGGCAACTGGGCCCAGCGCCACCCCGACCTCGTGCGCCGGACGCTGGCCGAGGGCCACCACCTGGCCGTGCACACCGTCAGCCACCCCAACCTGCTCACGCTGGGAGCAGCCGGCCAGCGCCGCGAGATCGCCGGGTCGCTCGACATCGTGAACGGCATCGTCGGTGCCGGCCACGTGAAGTGCTTCCGGCCTCCCTACGGCAACCACGACGCCACCACCGACCAGATCGCGGCAGACCTGGGACTCGCCACCATCATGTGGAGCCGCGACGGTCGAGACTGGGCGTCACCGGGCGTCGACCACATCGTTCAGGCCAACCTCGACACCCGCTACGACGACGGCAGGGCGGTGCTACTGCTCCACGACGGCGGGGTGGAGCGGTCGCAGACGGTCGCCGCGCTCCCCCGGCTCATCGACAGCCTCAAGGCGCGGGGATACGAGTTCGTCCAGATCTGCTAGCCGGTCTGCTGGCTGGCAGCAGCGGTAATCGGCCACATCGGCGCGGGTTCGCCGCCGAAGTGCCGATGATGTCGCGGTGAGCTCCATTCCCGTGCGCCGGGTCCGCTTCCGGTGGCCCGACGACCTCCAGCCGATCTGGGCCCCGCGCCAGCCCGAGCTGTCCATCGCCGCCAACGCGGTGTCGATGCTCATGCCCCACATGGAGCCCTACGTGGTGGCGTCGGTGCGGTCCCAGGTCGACGAGCTGCGCGAGACCGACCCCGAGCTGGCCGAGGCGGCGACGGCCTACGTGGCCCAGGAGGCTCAGCACCACGCGCAGCACCGGCGGTTCAACGACATCATGGTGCGCCACTACCCGGGGCTGGTGCGGGTCGAACGGGCCATGGCCTGGGTGTTCGCCAAGCTCCGCCGTCGCTCCCCCCGCTTCGGGCTCGCGTTCGCGGCCGGCTTCGAGTGCATCGCGTTCATCGCCGCCCGCTGGGTGGACCGGCGCCAGTCGCTGCTGCGCGACGCCGACCCCACGGCCACCACGCTCTTCCTCTGGCACCTCGCCGAGGAGGTCGAGCACAAGGAGGTGGCCTTCGACGTCTACGAGGCCAGCGGAGGCGGGCGCATCCGCTACCTCTGGGCCACGTGGGTGGCCGGGGTCGTCCTCGCCACCTTCGCCCTGGCCTGCACCTGGGTGATGCTGTGGAGCGAACGCCGCTTCTGGCGTCCCGGAGCCCACCTCAAGCTCCTCGTCTGGTCGGTGAGCTTCATCTTCGTGGCCCTGCCGGCGATGATCACCTCGGCGCTGCCCGGCCACCACCCTCGGAACCTGGCGAACCCGGTGGGGCTGGAGCACTGGCTCGACAACCTCGATCCCGAGACCTCGACCGTCCCGGAGTGGGCCCTGCCCTGACTAGACGGGATCGGGCTCCGCGTACCGCCAGGTTCCGCGACCGGCCCGCTTGGCGGAGTAGAGGGCGGCGTCCGACGCGGCCATGACGTCGTCGGGCAACAGGTGGTCGGCGTCGCCGGTGCTGGCCACGCCCACGCTCGCCCCCAGGTCGAAGATGAAACCTCCGACGTCGACCGGCTGGTTGAGGGCCTCGACGATCCGGGCCGCCAGCACCGGTGCCTGGCTGGCCCCCACCCCTACGTGGATCACGGCGAACTCGTCTCCACCGAGTCGCCCGACGACGTCACCGGCCCGAGCCACCTGGGCGAGGCGTCGAGCGCACACGAGGAGGATCTCGTCGCCCACCTGGTGGCCGTAGGAGTCGTTGACCTCCTTGAAGTGGTCGATGTCGATGGTGCAGATCGAGTAGGCGGTGCGCGAGCCCGACAGCCGCTCCAGCGTCTCGAAGAACGACGTCCGGTTGGCCAGCCCGGTGAGGGGGTCGCTCATCGCCATGTGGTGGAGGCGATCCATCGCGTCGCGACGCTCGAGCGCGATGGTCAGCGCGTCCTTGGGCCGGCGCGACAGGGCGATCATCACGATGTCGGCCATGGCGGCGTCGTAGGGACCTTGGACGATGAGCGCAGGGGTCTTGTGAGCCGGGTCGAGCACCGGGACCACCACCAGCGATTCGATGCCGATCGAGGTGGCGACGGCCGCCAGGTGGTCCGGCAGCTCCTCCACCGGACACGAGACCGGCTCGCCGGTCAGGACGGCCCTGCCCCACGGAGAGCCCTCGGGGACGGGATCGGGCCAGGCCAGCTCGACCGGCAGGGCGCCGGAGTAGCGACGCTTCCCGCCGGTCTCGTAGGTGACCGACATGGGCCCGTCGACCAGGCTGGTGAGCCCGGTGGTGAAGGTGGCGATGCAGGCATCGAGGTCTGCGCCCGACGCCACCTGGGCGAGGAACAACCAGTGGGCGTCCTCCATCGTGTTGTCGCGGATCGACAGCGCGGTCAGGTCTCCGGGGCCGTCGGGAGGACCCGGCAGGCGGATGGGACGGGGCCTCAGCTCGTAGTGGATCCAGGAACCATCACCTCGACGGATCCGCAGGAGACCGGGATCGGGCAGCGCCCCCTTGCTGATCCCGACCACGTTGGCGGCAGCCCGGTCGAGGTCGTCGGGATGGACCAGCGCGTACGCCTCGGCACCAAGGAGGTCGTCGCGCGCGTAGCCGAGGAGCTGGCAGGCCGCGTCGTTGGCCAGCACCACCCGCAGGTCGGCGTCGAAGGCCACGATCGCCTCCAGCCCCTGGTCGACGAGCTCGCCCACCCACGGTGGGTTCGCTTCGTGTCGATCGGCGCTCACAGACCTCACCCTACGTGGTCACCCCGACCCCGAACCGGTCGCATCGCTCGGATCAGGCCGCTCGGATCAGGCCGGTCAGAACAGACGGTCAGAACAGACGGTCAGATCAGACGGTCAGATCAAGCCCAGGGCGCACATCGCTTCGGCCACCTTGACGAAGCCGGCGATGTTGGCGCCGAGCACGTAGTCGCCCGGGCGGCCGTAGGCCTCGGCGGTGGCCGCGCACTGCTCGTGGATCGACGACATGATCTCGGCCAGCTTGGCCTCGGTCTTGGAGAAGCTCCAGGAGTCGCGCGCCGCGTTCTGCTGCATCTCCAGCGCGGAGGTGGCCACGCCGCCGGCGTTGGCGGCCTTGCCCGGGCCGAAGAGCACGCCGCCCTGGCGCAGGATCTCGATGCCGTCGGGCGTGGTGGGCATGTTGGCGCCCTCGGCCACAGCGAGGCAGCCGTTGGCCACCAGGCGGGCCGCGTCGGAGGCGTTGAGCTCGTTCTGGGTGGCGCACGGCAGCGCGATCTCGCACGGCACCTCCCAGATGTTCCCCCGGACGTGGTGCTGGGAGTTGGGCCGGCGCTCGGCGTAGGCCTCGAGCGTCTTGCGCTCGACCTCCTTCACCTCCCGCAGGGTGGGCAGGTGGATGCCGTCGGGGTCGTACACGTAGCCCTGGGAGTCGGAGCAGGCCACCACGGTCCCGCCCAGCTGCTCCAGCTTGGCGATGGCGTTGATGGCGACGTTGCCCGCCCCCGAGACCACGCAGGTCCGACCGTCGACCGAGCGGCCCTGGACCTTCATCATCTCCTGGAGGAAGAAGACGGCGCCGTAGCCGGTGGCCTCGGGCCGGACCAGCGCACCGCCCCAGGCCAGGCCCTTGCCGGTGAGCGTGCCCGACTCGTAGCGGTTGGTGATCCGCTTGTACTGGCCGAACATCCACCCGATCTCACGGGTGCCCACGCCGATGTCGCCGGCGGGGACGTCGGTGTACTCGCCCAGGTGGCGGTACAGCTCGGTCATGAAGCTCTGGCAGAACCGCATGATCTCGTCTTCGGAACGACCCTTGGGATCGAAGTCGGCGCCGCCCTTGCCGCCACCGATGGGCATCCCGGTGAGCGCGTTCTTGAAGATCTGCTCGAAGCCGAGGAACTTCACCGTCCCCAGCGACACCGACGGGTGGAACCGCAGCCCACCCTTGTACGGGCCCAGGGCCGAGTTGAACTCCACCCGGTAGCCACGGTTGATGTGGACGTCGCCGTGGTCGTCCTGCCACGGCACCCGGAAGATGATCTGGCGCTCCGGCTCGCAGATGCGCTGGATGATCTTCTGGCTCGCGTAGTTCGGCGACTTGCTGAGCACCGGCCCGACCGAACCGAGGACCTCGCGGACGGCCTGGTGGAACTCGGGCTCGGCGGGGTTTCGGCGCAGAACCTCGCTGTAGATGTCGTCGAGCTTCTCGTCGAGCACGTTGGCCTCCAGATCCGTGGTCAAGGTCGTCGCCGTCTCAGGGGTAGATCGTTCAGAAAGTTGTCAGGTCAGACGGTTGCAGGCGCATCCGGTCCGAGCCAAACCCGCAGGTACGGCGGCGACCGTTGCGGGAGACCATCGTCTCAGGTGGGCATCGGAGGCGGCTATTCGGGCTGTTCGCCGGTCCGTCCGTCTCGATCCAACTGGCCCCACCGCTGCTCCGGCGCCGGCTGATCCCGCGACGGGAACTCGCGCAACGGCCCCGTGGGGCTGGTGTCCCACCGGGAGTAGGTGAGCGGCGTCTGGAGCCAGATGGTGAGCAGGCGGGCCACCGACCGGATCGACTCCACCTCGGTGCGCTCCCAGCCGTGCGACGCGTCGAGTCCGAACGCGATCAGCGCCGCCCGGGTGCCGGCGCCGGCCTCGATGGCCGCGGCCACGTCGGAGCGGTACCACCGGAACGTGTCGCGGGCGTACTCGATGCCGGCATCGGCGCACATCCGACAGAGCCGCCGGGTCAGGTGGTGGTCGAACGGGCCGCTCATGTCGGCCATCGGGATGGTGACGCCGTGCTCGATCGACGCTTGACCGGGCGCGCACACCGCGTTGTCGACCGAGATCATCTCGGCCACGTCGGCATCGAGGCCGTGGCTCGCGCCCTGCCCGACCTCCTCGGCGATCGTGATCAACAGGTTGGCCTTGATGGGCAGGGTCACGCCGCTGTCGTGCACCGCCTTCATGGCGGCCAGCGCCGCGGCCACGCCCGCCTTGCCGTCGAGGTGACGGGACACGACGAACCCGTTCGACGTGACCTCGGGGCTCGCGTCGAGCGCCACGAAGTTGCCGATCTCGAAGCCCAGGGCCACCAGGTCGTCGGCCGTGCGACAGCGCTCATCGACCCGCACCTCGACGTGGTCCCAGCCCACGCCCTGGCTGTCGACCTCGTCGCCGAAGGCGTGGCCGCTTGCCTTCAGCGGCAGGATCGTGCCCGAGAAGGTCCGGGGCGGATCCTCGGCGAAGATCGTCACGCGCGCCCCCTCCGCGAAGCGGGCGGAGAACGTGCCCACCGGGATCACCGAGAGCCGGCCGTTGTCCTTCAGCTCCCGAACCATGCACCCGATGGTGTCGGCGTGCACCACCAACGCGCGGTGGGCGGCCTCTGACCGCCCGTCGAGGCCGGCCACCAGGCTGCCCCGCCGGGTCAGCTCGAAGGGCACGTCGGCCTGGGTGAGGATGTCTCCGATGTACTGCATCACCGCGTCGGTGCGTCCCGACGGGCTCGGCGTGCGCAGGAGGTGCAACAGCACGTCGAGCATCCACGCCTCGTCGATGGGGAGCGGTGGCGGTGTGTCCAGTTCGGTGGGTGCGGGATCGGTTGGTGACGCCGGCACGGGTGCCTCTCGGGTCGGGGGCTCGGGGGTGGACTGGGTCGTGTGGGCCGGACCGTCAGTCCAGGCGGTGCTGGTCGGCGTCGGGCGCCTCCGGCTGCCACGCCCACGGCGTTGGCCTGGTGCCCGGGAACAGGTAGTCGATGAAGTCCGACGCAGGCGTCCGGGGCTCGTGGTTGGCGAGGCCGGGGCGCTCGTTGGCCTCGATGAACACGTAGTCCGGTCCGTCGACGCGCGGCACGAGAAGGTCGATGCCCGTCACCGGTATGGCGATGGCGTCGGCGGCCCTCAACGCCGCCTTGGCCAGCTCCGGGTGGAGGACGTCGGTGACGTCGTGGATGGTGCCCCCGGTGTGGAGGTTGGCCGTCTTGCGCACCTGCAGCTCGTGACCCTCCGGCAGGACCTCGTCCATCTCCCAACCGCCTTCGGCGACGGTCGACACGGTGACGTCGTCCATAGGGATGGTGGACTCGCCCCCGGTGGCGGCAGCGCGCCTACGGCTCTGGCGATCGATCAGCTCGCGGATCGTGTGGATGCCGTTGCCGACCACGGTGGCCGGCCGGCGGACGGCCGCCGCCACCGCCGCGCCGTTGACCACCAGGATCCGCAGGTCCTCTCCCGGGCTGCGCTCCTCGATCAACACGTTGGAGCCGGGTCCACCGGCGCGGTCGAGCGCGTCGTCCAGCTCCTGGTGGCCGGTCACGCCGACCGTGATCCCCTGGCCCTGCTCACCCCGGGCCGGCTTCACCACCACCGACTCCACGTCGTCGAGGAACTCGTGGTCGGCGCGGTCGAAGGTGGCCGAGCGGCCAACCGGCACCGTCACCCCCGCCTCGCTCACCACCCGCCGGGTCACGCGCTTGTCGTCGCATCGGCTCATGGCCACCGCGGTGGTCAGCTCCGACAGCGACTCGCGGGTGACGATCGATCGTCCGCCGTGCTCCAGGCGCATGTAGCCGCCGTCGGCATCGAGGACCTTCACCCGGATGCCGCGCCGCAGCGCCTCGTCGGCCACGATCCGGGCGTAGGGGTTGAGGTGCTCGAGATCGTCGGCCGGAGACTGCGCGAACAGCCGCTCGTTGATGGCGTTCTTGCGCTTCACGCCCATGACCGGCACCCGGGAGAACCCGAGCTTCTCGTACAGGGCGATGGCTGGGGCGTTGTCGTGCATCACCGACAGGTCGAGGTAGGCCCGACCCCTGGACTTGAACCGCTCGAGAAGCGTGCGCACCAGCCGCTCGCCCACCCCCGGCCGGTTGCTGGCCGGGTCGACCGCCAGGCACCAGAGGCTGCACCCGTTGTCGGGGTCGGCGAAGAGGCGGGCGTGGTCGACGCCCGTGACGGTGCCGATCACGTCGCCCGTGTCCTCGTCGATGGCCACCAGGTAGGTGACGTGTCGGGTGGTCCGCTGGTTGTCCCACAACACGTCGACGTCGGCCGGCACCATGCCGCAGCGGACGTAGACGCGGTTCATGGCCACCGCCTCCTCACGGCTGCGGAGCTGGTGGATCGACACGCCGTTGGGGAAGTCGGACTGAGGTCGGTAGTCGTGGGTCCAGATCCGGTACGTGTAGCTCGGATCTATGAAGAACTCCTGGGGGAAGGTGGCCACCAGGACGTGCGGATCGTGGAGGTACAGGCAGATGTCGCGCCGGCCCGTGGTCTCCTTGCGGAGCACGTCGCGCAACCGCTCGTGGTCGGCGAAGGTCTGGCCGAACACGAGCCGTCCCCAGCCGGCCTCCAGCACCACCTCGTCGTGCATGTCGGCGGTGAGGTGCTCGGGTGCCCGCTTCCACGACGTCGACGAGATGGCGTCGGGCCGGTCCCATCCACGAGCCGGCGCCGACGGGCGGCGCGGGGCCGCTCCGGGCGAGCTCATGCCGCCGTCCCGTCGATCCCGTGCTGCTGAAGCCACAGCTCCAACAGCCCCAGCTGCCACAGCTTGTTGCCCCGCAGCGGGGTCAGCTCCCCGTTGGGGTCGGCGAGGAGAGCGTCGACCGCATCGGCTCGGAACAGGCCGCGGGCCTTGGCCGCCGGCGAGTGCAGCGCGTCGCCGACCATCTCGAGGTAGGGGCCCTGCAGGTGCTTGAGCGCCGGAACCGGGAAGTATCCCTTCTCGCGGTCGATGACCTCGGCCGGCACCACCCGGCGGGCCGCCTCCTTGAGCACGCCCTTGCCGCCCTGGGCCGTCTTCAGCTCCGGCGGGCAGGCGGCCGCCAGCTCCACCAGTTCGTGGTCGAGGAAGGGAACCCGGGCCTCCAGGCCCCACGCCATGGTCATGTTGTCGACCCGCTTCACCGGATCGTCCACCAGCATCACGGTGGTGTCGAGGCGCAGGGCACGATCGGTGGCCGTGGCCGCACCAGGCGCGGCGAAGTGGTCGGTCACGAAGCGCCCCGACTCGTCGGCCTCGGCCAGCCAGGGCCGGTCGACCAGGGCGGCCATGTCGGCCTGGCTCCGGTCGAAGAACGCGGCCCGGTAGCTCCCGAGCGCGGCCGCGACGTCGCCATCGGGTGCGTCGGCCATCGGCGGGTACCAGTGGTAGCCGGCGAACACCTCGTCGGCGCCCTGGCCCGACTGGACCACCTTGACGTGCTGGGCCACCTCCTGGCTCAACAGGTAGAACGCCACCGCGTCGTGGCTCACCATCGGTTCGCTCATGGCCCCGATGGCACCGTTCAGCGCCGGCAGCATCCGCGCGGTGTCGATGCGGATCTGGTGGTGGGTGGTGGCGAACCGCTCCGCCACGATGTCGGACCACCGGAACTCGTCGCCCTCCTCGCCGCCGGCCGCCTCGAAGCCGATGGAGAACGTCTCCAGCCCGTGCTGGCCGGCCTCCGACAGCAATCCGACGATCAGACTGGAGTCCAGCCCACCCGAGAGGAGGCAGCCGACGGGCACGTCGGCCACCAGGCGCCGCTCCACCGCGGTGCGCAGCGACGCCAGCACGGCGTCCTCCCAGTCGCGCTCGCTCCACCCGGCGTGGTCTGGGCTCCGCTCGAAGCGCGGCTCCCAGTAGCGGGTCTCACGGCGCCGGCCGTCGGGCTCGATCGCCAGCAGGGTGGCAGGCGGCAGCTTCCGCACGCCCTTCAGGATGGTGTGGGGCGCGGGGACCACCGAGTGGAAGGTGAGGTAGTGGTGCAGGCCCACCGGGTCTATGCGGGTGTCGATGCCCCCGCCGGCCAGCAGCGCGGGCAGGGTCGACGCGAACCGCAGCGCACCGTCGACGTCGGCCAGGTAGAGGGGCTTGATCCCCAGCCGGTCGCGGCCGAGCAGCACCCGGCCCGAGTCGCGCTCGACGATGGCGAACGCGAACATGCCGTGCAGGCGCTCGACGAAGCGGTCGCCCCACTCGTCGTACGCCTTGAGCAGCACCTCGGTGTCGCTGTGGGAGAAGAACCGGTGGCCCTTGTCCATCAGCTCCTTGCGAAGCTCGGGGTAGTTGTAGATGCACCCGTTGAACGCGACGGTGAGACCGAGGTCGGGGTCGTGCATGGGCTGGGCGCCGGCGGGCGACAGGTCGATGATCGACAGCCGCCGGTGGCCCAACGCCACCCTGCCCTGCGACCACGCTCCCCCGCTGTCCGGGCCCCTGGCCACCATGGTGTCTGTCATGGCGCTGACGGCTGCGACGTTCGGCGCCCGCCGGGGCGCGACCTCTCCAACTAATCCACACATCGTGACCTGGTCCTACCCCGGCCGGCCCGGATCCAGAACCCGTGGGCAGATCACGGTGCCGGCGACCGTCGCCTGCCCACCCGATCTGTCGACTCGCGATCTGCCCGTTCGATCGGGGATCAACCAACGTGTGGGCATAACTCCGTCTCGGGGACCCCCTCCTGCCCTCACGATCGGGGACCAACCATCGTGTGGGCAGAACTGCGTCCTGGCGACCGTCGTTTGCCCACGCGATCTGTCGACTCGATCGGCCCGTTCGATCGGGTACAAACCATCGCGTGGGCAGAACCCCGTCTTGGCGACCGTCGTTTGCCCACGCGATCGAAGAGTCGCCGCAAGCGCGCGCAGTGGTGGCTTACGGTGAGGCTGAAGATCGAGACGGCGGAGGAACAGGCGTGGACCAGCTCGTAGACGGGACGATCGTCGGAGTGGAGGCTGCACCGCCCGGATGGCCGCGGCGGGTGGTGGGCACCGCTGTCGTGGTGGCGGCGGCGGGGTCGCTCGTGTTCGAGCAGAGTCCGGCCAACGAGATGGTCCGCACCAACGCGGCGCTCGAGGTGCTGGAGTCCACCGGGAGCGCATGGCGCGTCGGTCTCACGGTGGCCGCCATCACCGTCGTCATCGAGATGATCTCTGGAGCGCTGATCGCGGTCGGGCTCCACCTGGAGGGTGGGCCGGTCCAGCGCCTCAAGCGACGCATGGTGCGCGACCACGAGGGCGACGGTGACGCGCCCTCGCCCTCGGGTGGGCGACGAGCGGCCGGAGTCGGCACCGACGTGGCCGTGGCGCTCGGGCTCGGCGCCGGGCTGGTGACGATGCGTCGCCACGTGGCCGACCCCGCCCCCACCCTGCGCAAGGACCTGAAGAACACGGCCGTCGCCACCGCCGTGGTGGCTGGGGTCAGCGGGCTCATCGGCTACCTCGCCGGCGGCGGGCTGGCCAACGCAGACCGGGTGGGGCTGGGCACGCCCGCCCGCTACGTCGTCGACTACGGCACCGACACCCGCTTCTGGGTGACGCTCCTCGTGGTCGGCTACGGAGCCGTCGGCATCCGAGCCCTCCTGCGCCGACGCCGCGAACGGTCCGGATCGTAGGATCGGCGCCATGGCGCGGGGATTGAACGGCGAAGGCGGAGCAGCGAGGAGCGGGATCGTCGGCGACATGATCCACCGCATCCGCCACCCGCGCACCCGCCGGGGCAGGATCGCCCCACGCGACGTCGAGCGCCACCCCCGGCCGGCAGAGAAGCCCCGGCCCGACGCCCAGTGGAACGAGGCCGCCGGACGCTGGCAGGTCTGGAGCGAGAACCACCACGCCTGGGTGTCGCTCGACGACGGCTCAACCCAGGACCCCGGCAGTCCGTCGGTGGGTCCGTCGCCCGACTGGTACCGCTCCCGCTGATGATGTGGAGTCGGGCCGAGCCCCTGCGATAGGGTCCGAGCCCCGACGTTGCACGGGCGTATGGCTCAGTTGGTTAGAGCGCTGCCTTCACACGGCAGAGGTCACAGGTTCGAATCCTGTTACGCCCACCAAAGAAACCGCAGGTCAGCCGCCTCTCCGGGGCGGCTGCTCTCGTTTTCGGCCGGAGTAGGTCCACACCAGGTCCACGAGTCGATCGAGAGGGCGCTACTTCGTCTCGTCTGCACCGCTACCACCGAGTACTCGGAGGCCCTCGTTTCGGCCGGCACGGGCCAGGCGCTCGTCGAAGGTGGCGATGCCCGACTGGCGTTCACGGGCCGTATCGAGCACGACTGCGTCGGGCAGGCGGAGGCGATGCTCCGTCCGGAGGCGAGCGAAGCGGGCCGGGCTCTGGGGGTCGAAGTCCAACACCTCCACCTCGGGTCGAAGCGTCCTCTCCATCGCTTCGAGCGTGCCGATCTTGGCTGGCCCGACGAGGCACTCGGCGAGCGTCAACGGATGGAGGATGACCGGTTCGTCTCCGATGGCGTCACGAACCTCCACCGCCCGCTGATGGTGGACATCTAGAGGGTCCAGCAGAGCGATCAGCCAGCTGGCGTCGGCTGTGATCACTCCGGCCAGTCCTCGTCCCTGCTGTAGAGGCCGCTGATGCCAGGAGCGATGCCGGTGATCTTGCGGAGACCCTTGGCCTGTCCGCTCAACTTCGCTTCAGCCGGGAACCCCTCGGCCACCTCAACGAGCAACTCGTCGAGGGTAATGCCTCGCCGCTCAGCCTCAGCCTTTAGGCGGCGCAACACATCGTCCGGGAGGTCAACGGTCACGGTCATGGCCAGAAGTCTACGGTCGCCACCCAGTGCTCGTCTGGGCGATTCCGTCAAGCGCACGCCGCAACCGAACAAATGGCCAACCGGTATAGGACTGACAACAACTGGGCGTTCTGGTGGGTCGAACCGTCGATCGTGCGCCGTGGTGGAAGCATCGACGACCAGGCGTTCAGGAACTCCGCCTAGGAGCCGATCATCGGGATGGGAGCGGTTCCGGTACCTGCAACCCACGGAGGAAGAGTCGGTGAACAGGGCGGAGCGGTTGACGGACTCGCAGTTCCGGTTCTCGGTGCTGGACCTGGAGGTCGGGCCGCTGGACATCCCGGAACTGCTCGAGGTGGGGTCGAGGGTGTCGGTGCTGGAACCGGCACGGTCACACACGCTGTCGCTCGAGTTCGCCGGAGAGGGCTTCTCGATCACCGTCGTCGACGCTGACGGCGCACCCGTCGGGGACGACGGCCTGTTCATCCAGGGCTCGGTCAGCCAGACGAGTTGGTCGAGTACGGATGTCCGACACCTGGTGGTCACGCTCGCGCCATGGGTGGTCATGCGCTCGGCGGCTCATCGAGACGGCGATGGCTCGCAGGTCGTCTCGTCGGATCGCCCCCAGCCGGCCTGGGAAGCCCAGCTCGCATTGGTCGAACGCGTCGCCGCGCACCACCGAGATCTCCACGATGGTGACGACGACTCCTTCTCCGTCCGCCTCAGGGATCGCATCGAGGCACGGCGCCGCTTCTGGCCCGACGAACCACCCGTCCCAGGTGAGGAATCGGAGCAAGAGGCCAAGCGCTGGGGACCTCAACTGGTGCGTCGAACGCTGGAGGCGATCGCCGACGCCGGTGTGGACAAGGGCGAGCCACCGTTCGAACCGGCCATGCGCATGGTCACCCACGTGGGCGCCCGCTACCGAGACGTACCTCTCGGTGCTTCGCACGTCCACGGCTTCCCCCACCTGCCGGACGACTTCTCCTGGCCCGAGTGGGACTGCCCGGGCTACGACCTCACCGACGAACAGATCGCCGACCGGTGGGGCCACGTCCCCCCTGGAGGTCCGGGGCCCCTGACCTTCGTCGCACAGATCGACCTGGCCGAGGTGCCGTTCGGGCCGTGGTGGGCCGGACCACGGGACGGCCACCTGGTGTTCTTCGTCGACTTCGACCGGCTGATCGAGACCAAGGTCAAGTCCGAGCGGTACGGACCTGGTGGTCATCGTGTGATCCACATCCCGGCTGGCACCCCGTTGTCGGTGCGGGTTCCGGAGTGGACCCACCCCAACTACGGCAGACGCGGGTGGAAGGGCACGGACCACGAGCAGGGCGTCAGGTACATCGGCTACGGCAAGACGGCGCTGCTCACCTTCGAACCCATCGAGACCGTGCGGGAGGTCGAGCTCGAGACGGAGTACCTCTACGACACTGCGATCGCTGAGCAGCTGCGCTCCGAACTGCAGGAGGGCCTCCACCTCGCGTCGCACGACTGGCACTGGATCGGCGGCGCCCCGAACCCCTGCCAGCCGGATCCGCTCGGCTATGCACTGCGCGACGGGCTGGCTCTGACGAGCGGCGTGACCGAGGAGCGCGGGCGGTGGATGCAACTGCTCCAGATCGCCTCCGACTGGGACACCGACACGATCTGGGGTGACGTAGGCCTGCTCCACGTATTCATCAGAGCCACCGACCTGGCCGCCGGGAGGTTCGACCGGACCCTGATCGAGTTCCAGTGCAGCTGAGCCCCAACGTCTGAGCTCCATCGTCTGACCTCCATCGTCTGAGCCCCAACATCGCGCCCGGATCAGCGCCGAGCTGACCGGACCGGGCGATCGGCCAGGAGGGCGGCCCAGATGGCGATCGTGACGGTGATGCCGGCGACGAGCACGGTGGCGTTCGGGGTCGACCAGGACTTGAGGCTGGCCGACAGCACCGCGGCCGCCACCAGCATCGACGCTGTGCCCCAGCGCCAGCGGACCGAACCGCCCAAGAGCGCCCGCTGCTCGATGGGGGCGACCCGCTTGACCACCGCGGCCAGGAGCAGGGCGTTGAGCGCCAGGAACGGGATCTTGATCCACCACCACGGCCCCGTTCCGGGTTCGGTGCCGGGGAGCAGGTCGGCGGCGTAGGCGAGCGCTACCACCGCCACCGCGGCCGTCATGTGCCAGAGGTAGACCGACATGGCCACCGCGTTGGCTGCGATCGTCACCTCCCAGGCCTTGGCGGAACGTTCCAGCCAGCGGTTGACCCGTGGGGCCAAGGCGGCGGCGGTGAACGAGTAGGCCAGCCCGAACAGGATGAGCGCGGTCGTGGGCGGGTGGGTCGGGCTGTGGTCGAGGCCACCGTGGTGGAGCATGACCGCGGGCCATGGCCCGAGGTTCACCGCAGCCACCGCCAGCACCCAGAACGTGGCGGCGAGAGCGGCGAGCTTGCGACCGACCGGGAGGCGGCCGTCCTGCCAGGCGAAGCCCGCTACCTGGAAGCCGAGCCAGCCGATCACCCAGTTGATCTGAGGCACCTTGGAGATGCCGGCGAAGCGGGCAGCCTCGGCCACCGAGAAGATGGCGACCAGCCCGCCCACCACCAGCAGGGGCCGGGCCCGGAACCATCGGAAGGTGAACGGGGCCAGGGCCGTGTCGATCGTGTAGTTGGCCAGGAACCACAGCGGGATGGCCGCACCGATGGCGCCGACGGCCACCAGCCCGAAACCGCCGACGACGGCACCGATCAGGAGAGCAACCGCCCAGAACCCGGCCAGGGCCACGGCCGGCGTGACCATGCGGCGGAGCCGGGTGGCCGTCCAGTCGGCCGGGGACATCCCCTTGCGCTCGGCGGAGCGCAGCGACGTCGCCGACGCGAACCCGCCGACGAAGAAGAACAACGGCATGACCTGACCGATCCAGGTGATCCAGCCGTACTCGGGGGCGAAGTCCAAGAGGTTGCCGCCGTCCAGCTCGCCCTGGTCGATGACCACGACCATGCCGAGCCAGTGCCCGACCGCCACCACGGCCATGGCGGCCGCCCGGTAGAAGTCGACCGCACGGTTGCGGTCGCTGGGCGTGAGCGCGGCCAGCGCGGCTGCATCGCTGGCGGCTGGTCGGCTGGCGGCTGGTTGACTGCTGGTCGCGTGCCGAGGACCAGGGTCGCCACCTG
>JAAZBK010000376.1 GCA_012513855.1 Acidimicrobiales bacterium | reverse complement strand
TGGTTGCCGCTGTCTGATTCGCCGCTTTCGCCTCGGGTCAACGCGGTTTCGGCGTGGTCCGGAGAAGAGCTGCTGGTCTGGGGAGGGGAGGGCTATACCACCGACACGTGCCGCCCCACGAGCACCGACAACTTGCTTTGCGGCGAGCCCGCTCGTTACGGCGGCGCCGCGTACGACCCATCGATCGACACCTGGCGGACGCTCGCGGAGAGCCCTCTCACGACGGAGGAGGGGTCCAGGTTCCACTACGAGGGGGTGTGGACCGGAAGCGAGCTGGTGATCTGGGGTGGCCCGGAGGGACAGGGTGCGGCCTACGACCCTGCCGCCGACTCGTGGCGGGCGATAGCCGATGCCGGCTGGGGTGGGCGGATGGGCTTCTCGATCGGTTGGACGGGGGAGGAGGTGATCGTGGCCGGCGGCTCAGAGCGGCGCGACCCATCGGCTCGCGGGCTCCCCCGTGGGCAACCGACGTTGGCGTACGACCCTGAGCTCGACCGCTGGCGCGAACTGCCGCCGCTGAAGGTGACGAGCAACTGGATGGTCATGGTGGTCAGCGACCGCGTCGTGGTCGCGCAGGGGGATGACACGAGCAGCGAGCTCGCAGTGGAGCTCTTCTACGACTCCGAGTCCGCCTCATGGATGCCGGCAGGCGGTCCGCCCCTCAGCACCGTGAGGGCAGGGGTCGGCCTCGGCCCCGAGAAGATCCTGATCGCCGGCAGCGAGCTGCGGACCGATCCCGAGACCGGCGAGGTGGATTGGCCAGCCGTAGGACGGCTGGTGTCCTACGACCCGTTCGACAGCGATGGAACCTGGACAGACCTCGGGGATGTGCCCGGAGCTCGAGAGGTCGATCGGCTCGAACGGATCGACGAGACGACTGCGTTCGCGTTGTCGGGGTCGAGCATGGACCAGGGCGGAGAGCAGGTGATCTGGGTGGTCGACGCCGCCGGGACGTGGAGCGAACTGCCCTACTCCGGGCTGGACGATGTGGAGGGAGCGGCCGTCGCATGGACGGGGACCGAGTTGCTGGTCTGGGGCGGTGGCGTTCTCGGCGGGTACGGGTACGACCCGCGCGACGTAGGCGCCCGCTACTCCCCCGGGCCGGGCGGATTCGGCTGAGGCCGCGGACCCAGCCGGCGTCAGGCGGGCCAGCGGGGGGAGCGGCCGCTGATCGCCACCAGGCGGTCGATGGCCGACGCTTCGGCCGGCACCGCGACGGCTGCTCCGTAGGGGTCCTCCCACGGGAAGTCCGGCGGGAGCTGCTCCTTGATCTGGGCGTAGATGCCGGCTCGGGCCTCGGGTGGCAGCTCGGTGCCGACCGCGGCGATGCCCACCTCTGCGACGGCATCGCTCACGATGAACGGTGCTCCGACGGCCACGGCCAGGTCCCAGGAGTGGACCAGGACCTCGGCGGCGTAGATGCCGGCCGCGTCGTCCCGCGACAGCGGTCGCCACGGCGCGACCAGCTCAGCATCGTCGGGTAGCCCGGCCCAGGTGGCCACGACTTCGTCGCGGTGCCGGGTCCAGGCCAGGGCGTAGCGGCCGTCGGGCTCGACGGTGGAGTCGGGGACCTCGCTCGCCGGTCGGCCCTGGGCCATGCCCGTGATCCGTCGCGCCACCGAGTTGAGGTGGGCGAGCAGGTCGCCGACCGTGAAGTCGTCGCACGGGGTCGGCAGGGACTGGTCGGCCTGCTCGGCCGCGGCGAGCACCGGCAGGGCGGCGTCGAAGGCGGTGAACAGCGCGTGCCGGGGGTCGCTGACGGGAACGTCGTAGGAGGTGGGGGTGTCGGTTTCGGTCATGTCGGTTTCGGTCATGGCCCGATGATCCGCACCAAACTGGCCAACGTCTGGCCACTTTGTGTGCCAACCTCGGATTCGTGCGAGCCGATCGGTTGATAGCGGTCCTGATGCTGATGCAGCGCCACGGCCGGATCACCGCGGCGCGGGTGGCCGAGGAGCTGGAGATCTCCGAGCGCACCGCCCGGCGTGACCTCGAGGCGCTGGCCGTGGCGGGCGTCCCCGTGTACTCGGTGGCCGGCCGAGGTGGAGGGTGGGAGCTGGTGGGCGGCGCGCGCACCGACCTCTCGGGACTGTCGGCGCCCGAGGTGCGGGCCCTGTTCCTCGCCGCCGGCTCGGTGCCCGGTCAGCCCGCGGAGGTCACCTCCGCGCTGCGCAAGCTCCTCCACGCGGTGCCCGAGCCGTTCCAGGACGAGGCCGCGGCGGCCGCCGAAGCCGTGTTCGTCGACCGGGCCACCTGGTCGGGCTTGGAGGCGGCTACCCCACCACCGGTCCTCTCCGCGGTGCAGGACCTCGTCGTCCGGTCGGTGCAGGCCGACCTCCACTACCTCGACCGCAACGACGTCGAGACCCGGCGCCGGGTGCACCCGCTCGGGATCGTGGCCCGTGGACCGCTCTGGTACCTGGTGGCCGACACCGAGCGGGGCCGCCGCACCTTCCGCGTGGACCGGGTTCTCGAGGTCGTAGCGCTCGATGAACGGGTGGTGAGGCCACCCGGCTTCGACCTGGAGGCGGCGTGGGCCGAGATCACCGCGGCCATGCCCGAGCGGGTCTGGTCGGTGCGCGTGGTGGCCAGGGTCGAAGGGTGGACCGTTCGGATCCTGCACGGCCTGTTCCGGAGGCGGCTGTTGGAGGTTGGCCCGCCCGGTCCCGACGGTCGTCATCGGATCGAGATCGGCGACGCCGAGCTGTTGCCCATCGTGGGCACGGTGGCCGGCTTCGGCTCAGCGGTCGACGTGGTGGAGCCGGCTGAAGCGCGGTCGATGCTCGCGGCGATCGGCCGGGGCCTGGTCGACCACTACGGCTGAACCGGCACCCGGCCTCTACGACATCCGGCCGCTACGACATCTGGGCGGCTACGAAAGGTGGCCCTCGATGGCCGCGAAGAGGTCGTCGAACTCGTCGAACGCCGGGAGCTGGGGGAACTCGGCCTTCACGTTGTCGGGCGCGTGGAACAGGAAGCCGGCGTCGGCGGCGAGCAACATGGTGGTGTCGTTGTAGGAGTCGCCGGCCGCGATCACCTTGTAGTTGAGGCCCTGGAAGGCCTTGACGGCGCGGCGCTTGGGGTCGTCGATGCGGATCTCGTAGTCGGTGATTCGGTCGTCGTTCACCACCAGGCGGTGGCAGAGGATGGTGGGCATGTCGAGTTGGCGCATCAGCGGCGCGGCGAACTGCTCGAACGTGTCCGACAGGATCACGAGCTGGGTCCGGTTCCGCAGCTCCCGCACGAAGTCGCCGGCGCCGGGCAGAGGCTCGAGCCCGGCGATCACCTCCTGTATCAGCGACAGCGACAGGTCGTGCGCGGCCAGGATGTCGAGCCGGTAGCGCATCAGCACGTCGTAGTCCGGCTCTTCGCGGGTGGTTCTCCGCAGCTCGTCGATGCCGGTGCGCTCCGCCACCGCGATCCAGATCTCGGGGACGAGCACGCCCTCCATGTCGAGCGTGACGATGGTCTGCGACGAGGTCGCGGCTGCGGTCATGGCCGATAGTGTCGCAGGTGGCTACCATCGGCCACGGCTCCGAGGCACTGCGTCCGGCGCCACTCCGATCCGCCGATCCGGTACCCGTGCCGAACAGGCGGTGGGAGATCCGCAAGTCTCATCGGTCCGACCGTGGCAGTGCCGTCGGGCCGCGTCCTCCCCCCGAACCACCTCAGAGAGGGTGTCACCCATGGCCGATGGCCCGACCTTCGACCCGTCGATGCTGGAGCGCAAGGACCGCGCCGAGCTCGTCACAATCGTGGAATCGCTCGGCGGCAAGGTGCCGTCACGGGCGAAGAAGGCCGACATCGTCGGTCAGATCCTGCTGCTCGTCGGCCACGGCGCCGACGACGAACCCGGTGAGGAAGAGGCAGAGGCGGCGGTGGAGGCCACCGACGAAGCCGCGGCCGGCGCCGATGGCGCGGGCGACGACGCGGCCGAGGGAGGATCGGACGACGCCGATGCCGGCGCCAACGGTGGGGGTGCCCGCAAGGACGGCCGCCGCGGCGGTGGCCGGGCTCAGGGCCAGCAGTCGGGCGCCCGGTCCGACGACAAGCCCAGCGGGAAGCAGGAGAACCGAGACGAGGGCGACCGGAACCAGGGCGGTCCCGACCAGTCCGGGAACCAGCAACAGGGCAACCAACAGGGCCAGCAACAGGGCGGCCAGGGCAGCCAGCAGGGCGGTCAGGGTGGTCAGGGCGACCAGCAGGGCGACGACGTCGAGTCGGGCAACCGGCGCCGGCGCCGTCGGGGTCGCGACCGCAACCGGGGAGACCAGGACGACGTGGTCCAGGCCGAGCCGGTCGACGTCGAGGGCTTCGTCGACCTGCGCGAGGAGGGCTACGGCTTCCTGCGCATCAACGGCTACCTCCCGTCGAAGGAGGACGCCTACGTCTCGGTGAAGCAGGTCCGTCAGTTCGGCCTGCGTCGAGGCGACGTGGTCAAGGGCAAGAGCCGCATGGCCAACCGCAACGAGAAGAACCCGGCGCTGCTGCAGATCGACGAGGTCAACGGGGCACCGGCCCGGATGGATCAGCCCGAGCGTCCTCACTTCGACGATCTCACCCCGCTGTTCCCCGACGAGCGCCTCACCCTCGAGCAGACCGAGTACCCCGAGAACATCACGGCCCGCATCGTCGACCTGATCGCGCCCATCGGGAAGGGTCAGCGTGGCCTCATCGTGTCACCGCCCAAGGCGGGCAAGACCACGGTCGTGAAGGACGTCGTGCGGGCGATCGAGCGCAACCACCCCGAGGTCCACGTCATCGTCCTCCTGGTCGACGAGCGGCCCGAAGAGGTCACCGACATGAAGCGCTGGATGCTCAACGGCGAGGTGGCCGCGGCCACCTTCGACCGTCCGTCCGAGGAGCACATCGCCCTGGCCGAGCTGGTGATCGACCGGGCCAAGCGCATGGTCGAGGGGGGCCGCGACGTGGTGGTGGTGCTCGACGGCATCACCCGCCTGGCCAGGGCCTACAACCTGGCCGCGCCCACCACCGGTCGGGTGATGGCCGGCGGAATCGACGCCGGCGCCCTCTACCCGCCCAAGAAGTTCTTCGGTGCGGCCCGCAACGTGGAGGAGGGCGGTTCGCTGACGATCCTCGCCACCGCGCTGGTGGAGACCAACACCCGCATGGACGAGGTGATCTTCGAGGAGTTCAAGGGCACCGGCAACATGGAGCTGCGCCTCGATCGCCGCCTCGCCGAGCGCCGCGTGTACCCGGCGATCGACGTCGATGCGTCATCGACCCGCCACGAGGAGCTCCTCTACGAGAAGAAGCACCTCAACAACGCGTGGAAGCTGCG
>JAAZBK010000375.1 GCA_012513855.1 Acidimicrobiales bacterium | reverse complement strand
TACAAGTCGATCGGATTGAAGGGCTTCTGGCAGGGCTACTTCGCCTCCCGCGTCGCACCGATGGGGCCCGTCGGTGGCGAGGTGTGCAGCGCGGTCTTCTACAACTTCCAGCCCGAGATGGTGCAGCGGGCGCTGCCCGCCGCGTGGCACGCCGCGTCGCCCCAGGCCGTTCTCGCGGCGAGGTACGAGTCCCTCCAACCGGTTCTCGCAGCGATGTTCGGCGACGACGAGACCATCGCCGAAGCAGCCCATTTGGCCACCCTCGCCATCGAGGGTTGCGCCCTCGACGGTCGGGCCCTGTTCGCCGGCCATGCCTCTCTGCCCCCGCCCGACGACGCGGTGCTGCGGCTGTGGTGGGCGGCGACGCTGTTGCGCGAGCACCGGGGCGACGGCCACGTGGCCGCCCTGCTAGCGAGCGGCGTGGACGGGCTCGAAGCCCACGTTCTGGCGGTGGGCACCGGTCGGGTGCCCAAGGAGCTGATGCAGACCGCCCGGTCGTGGAGCGACGAGGAGTGGACCGCCGCCGAGCGGCGGTTGGAGGTACGCGGCCTGGTGGGCCCCGAAGGCCTGACGACGTCGGGCGCAGAGCTCCGGGAGAGGGTGGAGGACATCACCGACGACCTCGCCGTCGAGCCCTGGCACCGCCTGGGCGACGAGCGCACAGCGCGGCTCTCATCCCTGCTGCAGCCGCTGCGCGAGCGCGTCCTCGCCACCGGACGCATCCCGTTCTTCAACCCCATCGGCCTCCCCATCGGAGACCCCGGCTGACCCGTCAGGTCGGAGCCAGCGGCTGAACGGGACGGCCCAACGCCTCGGCCACCGCCGCGTTGGTCACGGCACCGGCCCGCACGTTCACACCGCTGGCCAGAGCCGGATCGCCACCCACCGCGCTCTCCGGTCCGTTCCTCGCCAGGCGAGCGATGTAGGGAAGCGTGGAGTTGGTCAACGCCCGGGTCGACGTGTTCGGCACCGCCCCCGGGATGTTGCCGACTCCGTAGTGGACCACACCGTGGACCTCGTAGGTGGGGTCGCCGTGAGAGGTCTCGTGGATGGTCTCGACGCAGCCACCCTGGTCCACGGCCACGTCGATCACCACCGAGCCGGGCTTCATCGCCCGCACCATGTCGTCGGTGATCAGCACCGGGGCCCGACCTCCGGGCACCAGCACCGCGCCGATCACCACGTCGGCCTCGGACACCGTGCGCTCGAGCGCTCCACGGTTGGAGGCCAGGGTCATGATCCGGCCCCGACTGTTCTGGTCGGCCCACCGGAGCCGGTCGATGTCGATGTCGAGCAGGCGGACCTCGGCCTCCATCCCGGTGGCGATCACCGCGGCGTTCCAGCCGACGTTGCCGGCGCCGACTATCACCACGCGCGCTGGCTCGACGCCGGGGGCACCGCCCAGGAGCACGCCCCGGCCGCCGTTGGGTGCCTCCAGGAGGTGGGCGGCGATCTGCACGGCCATCCGACCGGCGATCTCGCTCATCGGCGCCAGCAGGGGCAGGCTTCCGTCCGGCTCCTCGACGGTCTCGTACGCGATCGCGGTGCAGCCGGAGTCGATCAGGGCCTCGGCCACCTGCGGGTAGGCAGCGAGGTGCAGGTAGGTGATCAGGGTCAGGTCGGGTCGCAGGTGGCCGAACTCCTCGGGCTGTGGCTCCTTCACCTTGCACACCAAGGTGCTGCGCTCCCAGAGCTCGCCCGCGTCGTCTACGACCGATGCTCCCGCGGCGCGGTAGAGCTCATCGGGGAACGACGACTCGGCTCCTGCTCCGGCTTCGACCAGCACCTCGACCCCGGCGTGGGTCAGCTCCCGGACGCCGTCTGGCGTCATCGCCACGCGGTCCTCGTCGCTCTTGATCTCCCGGGCAACGCCCACTCGCACCGACATCGCTGGACCTCCGACCTCGTCGTCGACCACAGGGTGCCACGGCCGGTCAGGCGCGCAACTCGGAGCGGCCGTTCGTGGCCCACCAGTCGGCCGTGACCGTGAGCCCCTGGACCGAGCCCCGAGGAAAGATCTCCTCGTAGGTGCGCTTGTACGCCGTGCGGGCGATGAGCCACCGGCCGTCGACCCTGCGGTAGTCGTCGCGGTAGAAGGCTGCGCCCTGGATCGTGAGGTCGAGGTCTCGGAGGATCACCACGTCCTCCAGCGCCCAGATCGCCGTGGCGGTGTCGTGGCCGGTCAGGTCGATCTCGGGGTGGTGGCAGCGGTGGCTGGTGAGCATCGACTCGCTGCCCATCGACGTGCGCAGGAACTCCATGATCGAGTCGCGCCCGTCGTGCTGGTAGGCCCCTCCCCCGTAGCTGGCGGTGGCATCGGTGGTGAAGCAGGTCTCGATGTCGTCCCACAGCTTCTGGTCGAGGCACCTCAGGTACCGGTACTTGAGACGTTTGATCGCCTCCAGCTCCACCAGATCGTCGACGGTCACCGGGTTCGAGGCATCTTCGGGCACGGCCGCAACCTAACCATTCGCCGGCCGATCCGGCGGGCCCCGGCGAGCGGTGGGCTCGTGCACGCCTGAGATCTGTTGCACGCGCACCGCCGTCGACGCGATAGGCCTGCGGGGATGGAATCGACACGGGTCGACAAGTGGCTGTGGGCCGTCCGGGCCTACAAGACGCGCTCCATCGCCACCGACGCCTGCCAGGCCGGGCACGTCGACGTGAACGGGAGCGACGCCAAGCCGGCCACCAAGGTCAAGGTGGGCGACGAGGTCGTCGTGCGCCAGGGCGGTCGGACCCGGATCTACGACGTCGTCCGGATAATCGAGAAGCGGGTCGGCGCGCCGATCGCCGCCGAGTGCTACGTCGACCGCAGCCCGCCACCGCCCGATCCCGAGTTCGTGGCGCCCACAGCGGTGCGCGACCGCGGCGCTGGCCGCCCCACCAAGCGCGACCGCCGCGAGATCGACCGCTACCGCCGCGCCTGACCACCGACCCGGACAGCACGAGCCCAAGGTGTGGGTGCTCTGGTCGAATAGTTCGACCGCACCACCCACACCTC
>JAAZBK010000374.1 GCA_012513855.1 Acidimicrobiales bacterium | reverse complement strand
TCTTGTCGGTGCTGGTCAACGCCGAGGTCGACGGCGACAAGCTCACCGAGCAGGAGCTGGGCGCCATCTTCATGCTGTTCGCGGTGGCCGGCAACGACACCACCCGCAACTCCACCAGCCACGGCATCCGCCTGTTCGCCGAGCACCCCGACCAGTGGGACCGACTCCGAGCCGAGCCCGACCTCCTGCCGTCGGCCATGGAGGAGGTCGTCCGGGTGGCTTCGCCGGTCATCCACTTCCGTCGCACCACCACCGTCGACACCGAGCTGGCCGGGGTGGCCATCCCGGCCGGGGATCCGGTGGTGATGTTCTACGAGTCGGCCAACCAGGACGAGTCGGTCTTCGACGACCCGCTGCGCTTCGACATCGGCCGCTCGCCGAACCACCACGCCGGCTTCGGTGGCGGCGGACCTCACTTCTGCCTGGGCGCCAACCTGGCCCGCACCGAGCTGAAGGCCACGTTCGGGCGCCTGGCCGAGAAGGTGGCCGGCTTCGAGGTCGGTCCCGCCGACTACCTCACCAGCAGCTTCATGCACGGCATCAAGCGCATGCCGGTCACCGTCACCCCCGCGTGACGCGCCCCGCCTCCTGGCCGGGAGCCGTCGACACCATGATCGGCTTCCCGACCGACCACCGCGCCCTCTACGACGCGATGCGCCGCCAGATGCTCCGCGACTCCGGGTCGCAGGGCATGGCGATGCCCGCCGAGTACATGTTCAACGACGTTCCCCACCGCGACGGCGTGCCCGACGGCGACCCGGTGGAGGTGACGCTCGAGGAGATGGACGCTCACGGCATCGACGTCGGCCTGGTCAGCGTCTCGGCGGCGCCGGAGGTGACCGAACGGGCCCTGCGAGACCATCCCGACCGCTTCGTGGCGTCGTACACGGTCGACCCGAACCGGTGCATGGACCAGATCCGCGAGCTGGTCGAGGCCCACGAGCGCCACGGCCTCCGTGCCGTGTCGGTGTTCCCCCACGGCGTCCAACCCCAGGTGCCGATCGACGCGCCGCTCATGTACCCCGTCTACGCCAAGTGCGTGGAGCTGGGGCTGCCGATCTTCATCACCGTCGGCGTGGCCGGACCGCGGGTGCCGTCGAAGTGCCAGAAGGTGGAGCTGCTCGACCAGGTCCTCTACGACTTCCCCGACCTCGTGGTGGTGATGCGCCACGGTGCCGAGCCGTGGGTGGAGCACGCCGTCAAGCTCATGGTCAAGTGGCCCAACCTCCACTTCTCGACGTCGGCGTTCGCTCCTCGGTACTACTCGCCGGCGATCGTCGACTACGCCAACAGTCGGGGAGCAGACCGGATCCTCTACGGCGGCTACTACCCGATGGGCCTGGAGCTGGAGCGGATCTTCGCCGAGCTGCCTCACGTCGGGTTCGCCGACGACGTCTGGCCGAAGTTCCTGCGCCACAACGCCGCGCGCGTGCTCGGGCTCGCCTGATCGATGGGCGTGATGCAGGTGGGTGACGCGCATGGATGAAGCGCATGGGTGACGTGGTGCCGGACTCGGACGAGGTGGCACGGCTGCGAGCCGAGGTGCGTGCGTGGCTGGAGGCCAACGCTCCGGCCAAGGGCAGTGCCGCCGACTTCTCGGCCGCGCACATCGTGTCGGCGGCCACCAGGGAGGAGTTCGAGGCGCGCGAGCACGCCGCGCTCGACGCCACCCGCCGGTGGCAGCGCCGGCTGTTCGATGCCGGGTGGGCGGCCCGGTCCTGGGCCGAGGAGTACGGCGGCCGCGGCGGCGCCCCGTGGGAGGCCGAGGTGGTGGCCGAGGAGCAGGCCGGCTTCGGCGTCTCCACCAAGATGCTGGCCATCGCGCTGGAGATGGTGCCGCCGGTGCTGATCCACCACGGCACCCACGAGCAGCGCCTCACCCACCTCCCGCGGATCGCCCGGGGCGAGGAGGCGTGGTGCCAGCTCCTGTCCGAGCCCGACGCCGGTTCCGACCTCACCAACGTCCAGGCGTTCGCGTCACCGGTCGGCGGTAGCGGTGGTGGTGCGGCCGGCGCACCGGAGGGCGGCTGGACCGTCACCGGGCAGAAGGTCTGGACCTCCGGAGCCACCAGCGCCGACTTCGCGCTGCTGCTGGCCCGCACCGACCGCGACGCTCCGGGCCGCGCCGGCGTCAGCTGCTTCGCCCTGAGGATGGACCAGCCCGGGGTGGAGGTGCGCCCACTTCGTCAGATCTCAGGGGCGTACCACTTCAACGAGGTCTTCCTCGACGACGCCCGCCTGGAACCGGGTCAGCTCATCGGATCGCTCGGCGACGGCTTCGCGGTGCTGCGCACCATGCTGGCCAGCGAGCGGGCCGCGATCGGCGGCGGAACCAGCGCCAGGTCGTTCGCTCAACTGCGGGGCATGGCCGAGGCCACCGGCCGCAACCACGACCCACACGTCCGCCAGCAGATCGCCCGGGCGTACACCCGCGAGCGCCTGCTCGACCTCGTGGGCGAGCGGGTCGGCCAGATCCCGATGGGAGGTTCGGTGGCCAAGCTCTCCTACTCGGAGCACGCCCGGCTCACCTCGTCGGCCGCGCTCGAGATCCTCGGACCGTCGGCCACGGTGCTCGACGATCCCACCTCTCAGCCCTGGCTCGACCGCTTCCTGTTCGCACCGGGCCTGCGCCTGGGCGGTGGCACCGACGAGATCCAGCGCAACACCATCGCCGAGCGGGGGCTGGGCCTTCCCCGCGAACCGGCCTAGCCGTCGACCGGGAGGCCGATGGCGTTGGCCCAGAGGCGGGTTACCTGATCGGCGATCTGGTCGAGGTCGTAGTCGCCCCAGTGCTCGACCAACCACAGCTCGGCCACGCGGGCCACCATCGAGCCGAGGGCCAGGGCCGCGATCTCGGGGTCGACGTCGGCGGTGGCCCGACCGTCCTGCTGGAGTCGACGGAGCGACGCCTCCGAGCGTGACGCGAAGTGCTTCTGGCGCTGGAGGCGGACCTCGTTCACGTGGTCGTCGTAGCGGGACACCTCTTCGATGACCGCCATGATCTTGCCGTTGTCGCGGTATCGCTCCAGGTAGCGGCGGTTCGACCGCAGGATCCGCTCGTAGTCCGACAGCTCGGCTTCGTCGGATGCGTCCGACGCGCCGGAACCTGCATCCTCGGCGTCCGCTTCCTGGTCCTTGGGAGCCGGTGCGGTGAGCAGCGCCTCCTGGGCCTCGGCGATCTCGCGGAAGATCTGCTCCTTGGAATCGAAGTAGTGGTAGAAGCTGCCGTGCGAGAGGCCGGCGGCCTCGGCGATGTCTGAGATGCGGGCGTCGAGGAACCCGGTGTCCTCGAACACCGACTTGGCGGCGGTGAGGAGCCGGGCCCGGGTCTGGGCGCCCTTGGTCGACCGAGGTCCGGCCTGACCGTCGGCGGCGTTGCCGCTGCCGTTCGCGCCGGTCTTGCCGGTGCCGGCCGCCTTGGCAGGCGCTTCTCGTCTTCGGTCGCTCATGGTCGACTCCTCTCGAGGAGCGGATCGAGGTGGTCTCGGTCTTCGTCGGTGATGGGGCGGAGATCGGCAGAGCGGTCCGGGCGCCAGACCACCTGCTCGGCGTGCCAGGCATCTCGCCGAAGCTGCTTCTTGTCGATCTTCAGGCTAGAGAGCTTGGGCAGGTCGTCGTCGACCCTCACGAACGCGGGCCGCCACTTGGGGCCGAGGTCGGGCTGTTCGGCGAGGAAGCGGTCGAACTCGGCCGGGTCGAAGGTTCCGTCGGGGTGCAGTTCCACCGCGGCCATCACCCGGTCTCCCACCGGGTCGTCGGGGACGGCGTAGACCGCCACCGACCTCACCGCGGGATGGCGGGCCAGGATCGATTCGACCGGACCGGCCGAGAAGTTCTCACCGTCGACCCGCAGCCAGTCGTTGGTGCGGCCTGCGAAGTAGAGCCAGCCCTCCGCGTCGCGGTAGGCGAGGTCGCCCGACCAGTAGGCACCATCGCGGAAGCGCTCGCGGGTGGCGGCTTCGTTGCCGTAGTAGCCCTCGAAGCCCGATGCCGGTTCGGTCTCGACGATCTCGCCCACGGCCACGTCGAGGTTGGTGACGCGGTGGTCGGCGTCGAAGGTGGCCCTCGGGCACTCGGCACCGGTGTCGGGGTCGAGCACCTTGACCGAGTCGTTCGCGATGCCGAGAGCGCCGGAGGGCATCGACGGATCGCGGCGCACGATGATCACGCCTTCGGTCGAGCCGTAGCTGTCGCGGACCTGGCAGTCGAAGCGGCGGGCGAACGTCTTGATGTCGGCCTCCGACGCCTCGTTGCCCACGGCCAGTCGCAGCGGGAGCTCGGCGTCGGCGGGTGACTCCGGCGTGGTGAGGATGTAGTTGAGGACCTTGCCGGTGTAGGTCATGACCGTGGCGCCGAAGTCCCGGAGGTCGCCGAAGGTGCCCGACGTGGAGAACTTGGCTCGGGTGGCGATGGGGATTCCGGTGTGGACGGCCGACGACCAGCCGGTGAAGAGCGAAGCGGCGTGGAAGAAGGGGAGCGGCGCGTAGATGACGTCGGCCTCGGTCAGCTGGGCGATGCCGGACACGTGGGCGCCGGTGCGGCCGATGCGGCCCTGGGTGCAGCGCACCGCCTTGGGCAGGCCCGTGGATCCGGAGGTGAAGATCAGCAGGTAGAGGTCGTCGTCGTCGGGCTCGGCGCGCTCGGCTGGCACCGTGACCGCGGCCAGTGCCTCCTGGTGCTCGGGCGTGTCGACGATCAGGACCCGATCGGCCGGGATGCCGTGTTCGGCGCCGTCGAGCAGGTGGGTGAGGTCGGTGGATGTGACCAGGATCTGACAGTCGGTGTGGTCGATCAGCTGGGCCAGCTGCGAGCCGCGGTAGGTCGAGTTGATGCCGACCACCACGCCGCGGGAGATCGCCCCGGCCACCAGCCAGAAGAGGTAGTCGGGCACGTTGTTCAGGAGCACACCGATGTGTGGGGGCCGCCCGGCGTCGCGCAGGGAGTCGAAGAGGGCCGCCCGTCGTTCGCCCTCGGCCACCAGTTCCCGGTACGACCAGGTGCGGTCACCGAACAGGAGGGCGGGGCGGTCGTCGCTGGCCCGGGCCAGAAGGGTTCGGCCGATGGCGGTCAAATGCGCTCCTGTGACATTGACGTCAATGTAGAAGAATCGGAGCGCCGCCACACCGGATCTCCGCGAAGCTCGTGGTCG
>JAAZBK010000060.1 GCA_012513855.1 Acidimicrobiales bacterium | reverse complement strand
GGATGCTGGAGGACCGCTGCGCAGGGGGCCCAGAGCGCGGTGGTCGTCAATCGAGACCTCGCGGGAGGCTCTTGTGTTCGCACGCTTCGGTTCCTGGTGTCACGATCGTCGGGGGTGGGTGCTCCTCGGCTGGGTCCTCGTGCTCGTCCTGTCGGGGGTCGCTTCGTCGGCCGCCGGCAACGCGTTCCGCGAGGAGTTCAACATGCCCGACGTCGAGTCGCGGCGGGGGCTCGACATCCTCGAGGACGACTTCGGCGGAGATGGTGCCGGGGTCACCGGCACCATCGTCTTCCGCGCCGAGCAGGGGGTCGACGACCCCGAGGTCCGCTCCGGCATAGAGGCGCTCCTCGCCGAGGTGCGCGAACTGGACGACGTCACCGCGGTGCAGAGCCCCTACGAGGAGGTCGACGGCGAGCGGCCGCTCGTGGCCTCGCAGGGTGACGCCGCGGGACAGATCGCCTACGCCAACATCGAGATGCCGAGCGACATGGAGTGGGCACGCGGACAAGAGATCCGCGACGCCATCCGGGCGCAGGCACCAGACCTCGAGGGCGTCCAACTCGAGCTGGGCGGGTTCATCTTCGCCGACTTCGAGGAACCATCGTCGGAGATCCTCGGCGTGGCCTTCGCCATGGTGATCCTCATCGTCGCCTTCGGCTCGGTGCTGGCCATGGGCCTCCCCATCGGCGTGGCCCTGTTCGGCATCGGGATCGGCAGCATGCTCATCACCCTCCTGAGCCACGTGTTCACCATCCCCGACATGGCGTCGTTCATCGGGATCATGATCGGGCTGGGCGTCGGGATCGACTACGCGCTCCTGATCGTCACCCGCTACCGGGAGCAGCTCCACGCGGGCCACTCGGTGCGGGAGTCGGTGGCCATCGCCATGGACACCGCCGGCCGATCGGTGCTGTTCGCCGGCACCACGGTGGTGATCTCCCTGCTCGGCATGCTCGTGATGGGCGTGACCTTCGTGCAGGGCCTCGCCATCGGAGCGGCCGCGGTGGTGGCCATCACGGTGATGGCGTCGTTCACCCTGCTTCCCGCGCTCATCGGGTTCGCGGGAGACCGCATCGAGATCACCAGGTGGCGGGGCCTGATCGCGGCCGGCCTGGTGGCCATCGCCCTGGTGGGCGTCGGACTGGAGATCACGCCGCTCACCGTCGGCCTGCCCCTGGCGGTGGTCGTGCTGCTGGCGGGTCTGGCGCTGAAGCCGTTGCAGAAGGTGGTGGTCCACCGTCCGCCGCGCCCGCTCCGCGAGACCATCGCCTACCGGTGGAGCCGAGCCATCCAACACCGGCCCTGGGCGTTCACCGTGGCCGGCACCGTGCTGCTGCTGGTTCTGGCCGTGCCGCTGCTCTCGCTGCGGCTCGGCTTCTCCGACGAGAGCAACTACAGCGAGGAGACCTCCACCCGTCGGGCCTACGACCTCCTGGTGGAGGGGTTCGGTCCCGGGTTCAACGGCCCCATGATCCTGGCCTCGCACCTCGACGGTGACCCGTCACCCGACGCCTTGAACGCCATCACCGAGGCGGTGCGCCGCGATCCCGGCGTGGCCTTCGTGAGCGACGTGGCCGGCAACGGGCCCGATCCAGCGAGCTCGCTCGTGGGCGCCGACGCCGTCCGGTGGCAGGTGATGCACGCCACCGGTCCGCAGGACGCCGCCACCAACGACCTGGTGAACCGGCTGCGGTCCGACATATTGCCGTCGTTGGAATCCGACGCCGGACTCGACGTGGCCGTAACCGGGACGGTGCCGGTGAACATCGACTTCTCCGACTACCTGGCGAGCCGCATGCCGTACTTCTTCGGCGCCGTGCTGGGGTTGTCGTTCCTGCTGCTGATGATCGTGTTCCGGTCGCTGCTGGTGCCGCTCAAGGCCGTGATCATGAACCTCCTGTCGATCAGCGCCGCCTACGGCGTGGTGGTGGCTCTGTTCCAATGGGGGTGGTTGAGCGACATCACGGGCGTCCAACCGGCCCCGGTGGAGCCCTGGGCGCCGATGATGCTGTTCGCCATCGTCTTCGGGCTCTCGATGGACTACGAGGTCTTCCTGCTGTCGAGGATCCGTGAGGAGTGGCGGCGGAGCGGCGACAGCCGCACCTCGGTGGCCGACGGTCTGGCGGCCACGGCCAAGGTCATCACGGCGGCCGCCGCCATCATGGTCTTCGTCTTCGGCGCCTTCATCCTCGAGGACGACCGGGTGATCAAGCTCATGGGCACCGGGCTGGCGGTGGCCATCCTGCTCGACGCCACCGTCGTGCGCATGCTGCTGGTCCCGTCGACCATGGAACTGCTGGGCGACCGGAACTGGTGGCTGCCCCGCTGGCTCGATCGCATCCTGCCGAACCTCGACGTCGAGGGACACGGCTCGGCGATAGCGGCGGGGGCCCATCCGCCCCTCGACCCGATCGCACCTGCCGCCGATGCGGACGGATCAGGCCTCATCGACCTCAGGCCCGGGTTCGGAGACGATGGAGGAGACGCGGTATCCGAGGACGAGAGCCAACCGACCCCCACGGGCGCGGACTGACGTCTCAGCAGGCGTCAGCCAGCAGACCGCCGTCAACCCTCGACCAGAGCCGGGGTCGGGGTGCCGCACGGCTGGAGGTGATCGGTGGCCATGAGCGCGGTGATCTCGTCGGCAGACACCGCGGGCGAGAAGTGGAAGCCCTGGCCGATGTGACAACCCAGGTCGACGAGAGCGGTGCATTGCTGATCGTTCTCGACTCCCTCGGCGATCACGCTCAGGCCGAGGAGGTTGCCCAACCCGATGATCGAGGCCACCAGAGGACCTCCGCTCGTCACCCGACGGTCGCAGATCCGGTCGATGAACGACTTGTCGATCTTGAGCGTGTCGACCGGCAGCATGTGGAGGTAGGCGAGCGAGGAGAACCCGGTGCCGAAGTCGTCGATCGAGATCTTCACCCCGAGGTCGCGCAGTTGCTCGACGCTGCGCACCGACTCGTGCACGTCGGACATGAGGCTGCTCTCGGTGATCTCGAGGGTGAGGAGGCTCGGGTCGAGCCCAGATCTCGCGAGCGCCGTCGTCACCTGGGGGAGCAGGATCGGATCGCGGAGCTGGCGGGCCGAGACGTTGACGCTGAGCTCGAGCGGCTGGTCGTTCCACCGGATCCACTCGGCGGCGTCCTCGCAGGCTCGGTCCAGCACCTGCGCACCCATCTCGACGATGGCCGAACTGCTCTCGGCCTGCTCGATGAACTCGCCCGGGGCCAGCAGCCCGCGGCGGGGATGCACCCAACGGACCAGGGCCTCGACCCCGAGGAGCTTCCCGGTGGTGAGCTCGACCTGGGGTTGGTAGAGGGTCACGAACTCACCGCCGCTGATCCCGGCATGGATCTCGGTGGCCAGCTCGGCGCGGTGCTGGGCCCGACGGTGGAGGTCCTCGGTGAACACCTCGAACCCGTCCTTCCCCAGTTCCTTGGCGCGGTACATCGCCAGGTCGGCGTTGCGGATCAGTACTTCGGCGGAACCATCGAAGTCCTCGTCGGCGAACGTGATGCCGATGCTGGCGTGGATGGCGGCGGTGGAGTCGAGGTGGATCGGGAGCGGCTCGGCCAGCCGCTCCAGGATGCGTGAGGCGACCCGGGTGGCGGTCTCGGCGTCGATCACGTTCTTGATGAGGACGGTGAACTCGTCGCCACCCAGGCGGGCGGCGACGTCGCCGTCGCGCAAGCAGGAGCGGATGCGGCGGCTGATCGCTATGAGAGCGGCATCGCCGGCAGCGTGCCCGTGAGCGTCGTTCACCACCTTGAAGTCGTCGAGGTCGATGAACATCACGGCCAGGCACCGTCGCCGGCCGAGACCCCGGTGCCCGAGCGCATCGTCGATCTGTCGGAGCATCTCGGCGCGGTTGAAGAGGCCGGTGAGGCCGTCGTGGGTGGCCTGGTACTCCAGCTCGCGCTCTTGGCGTTCGATCTCGCGGACCAGTTCGACGCTGGTGGTCCGGAGCAGCCCACGCATCGGAATCGGCTCGGCCTCGTAGAGCCGGACCCGCTCCCGAAAGACCGCGTAGTAGATGAGAACCGGAACGCAGAATGCACCGGCCACGATGAGCTTGCCCAGGACGCCCAATCGGATCACCTCCAACAGGTCGGACCCCCCTGGGTCGATGAGGATCGGGAACGCCAACCCGTCCAGGACGAGCACGGCCGTGAGCGCGACGGGGTAGAGCACGGCGCTGGAGAACCTGTCGCGGGCCTTCTTGGACCGCTCCAGGAACGCCACGAGCAGGACGAGCTCGATGACGATGAGGATGCTGCCCGCCAGCACGGTCCGGAGCGAGGCGTCGAACAACTCGGGGCTGGTGGCGAAGGGGTTCGCGACATCGGCCGACCGCAGGGACCGCGTGGCCAACAAGATGAAGGCGATCTTGAACACCGTGGTCATCAGCGCGAGCTTGATCACGTCGCGGAGGACCACGATGTCGCGGGTGGTGACGACCAGAACGAGCGATGTGAAGAGGAACGCCGCGTGAGCGACGCTGCCGGGGCCGACCACCACGTCGCCCATGAGCGGGAACTGATAGAGCGACGACAGGAACCCGCCGATGAACAAGGTGACGGCCAGGTACGCGTACAGGAGCGGGACGCTCAGCGGGCGACGACGGGCAGCGAGGACGACCGGAATCGACGCGAAGAACGCGACGTGGAGGAGGAAGAGGTGCGGCGCTTGCATTCAAGCTCCGTTCAGCGGGATAGACGCGCTCTACCCTTCGGCCCCCCACATCAGTACGCAGTGCGTCACAAATCTTCCGCGGTCACGTTGCGTGGTGTCGGGTCACTCCGAGGTCGGACCCTCGAAGACGGGATCCCGCTTCTCGGCGTGGGATGCCAGGCCCTCGCGTGCGTCGGGGCCCCCGAACCCGACCATCTCGTAGGCGATCGAGGCGTCGAAGGCGCCCGACTGCGCCCGATACCAGTTGTTGAGGGTCTGCTTCGTCCAGCGGATCGCCTGCTGGGCCCCGCCGGCCAGCTGCTCGGCGACGGCCAGGGCCCGGTCCTGGACCTGGTCGTCGTCGACGCAGAGCGAGACCAGGCCGATTCGCTCGGCCTCCTCGCCCGAGAGCGGATCGCAGGTGAGCAGGTAGTACTTGGCCTTGGCCATGCCGCAGAGCAACGGCCAGCAGATCGCCGCGTGGTCACCGGCCGCCACGCCGAGCCGAGTGTGCCCGTCGATGATCTTGGCGTTGCGACCCACCACCGAGACGTCGGCGAGCAGCCCCGCCACCAGCCCCGCGCCCACGGCCGGGCCGTGGATGGCCGACACGATGGGCTTCGAGCAGTTGATGACGTTGAACACCAGGTCGCGGGCCTCGCGCATCACGCGGAGGCGGGTTGCGTAGTCGTCGAGGATCGCGTCGATCATGTCGAAGCTGCCGCCGGAAGAGAACCCCTTGCCCGCACCCTGCAGAACCGCCACCCGGGTGGCGGGGTCGCGGTCGACGGCGAGCCACACGTCGGCGAGTTGACGGTGCACCTCCTGGTTCACGGAGTTGAGGCCGGGTGCGTCGAGGGTGATCCGCAGGACGCCGTCGGAGGGTCGGTCGAAGGTGAGCCCGGGGAAGTCGTCGTAGGCGCGCAGGTCGTTGGCAGGTTCGATCGTCACGGCCTCATCGTGTCACGGAACGGGTTCGCCTCACGCCGCCGGGTGACCCGGAGCGGCGGCCCTAGAGTTCGGCCCCATGACACGGGTCAGGTCACCTCAGCTTCGTGCCGCATCGGCCATCGTCGCCTCCATGATCGTGCTCATCGCGGGCTGCGGTGCCGACGGCGACCTGGAGTCGGTGGACACGACCCAGGCCTCGGCCATCGACGATTCCACGACGTCGACCGACACCGGTTCGACCGACACCGGTTCATCCGACACCGGTTCGTCCGATGGCGGTTCGTCCGACGGCGGCGACGCGCCCGAGGCATGTGACCTGCTCACCGAGGACGATGTGACCGACGTGTTCGGTGAGCCGGTCAGCGCCGGTGAGACGAACTCCGCTCGCGAGTGCCGTTGGAGCACCGAGAACGACCTGAAGGTCGTGAACCTGGAGGTCTCCGAGCCCGATCTCGACGAGTGGCGACGCGGGGTCGACAACGACTCGTGGGAGCCGGTGTCGCTGGGAGACGAGGGCTACCGCGGCGTAGGCATGTTCGACACCGTCGAGTTCCGGGTGGGTGACCGGGTGATCGAGGTGAACGTGGTCTTCAGCACCAGTGGCGACGCCGACGCCGCTCTCGAGGAGCTGGCCGAGCGGGTGGCGGCCAACACCTGAGGGGACCGCCGACGGTCGTGGGGTAGGTCGTCCGTGGACCGTCGGACCGGACCGTGGGTACCGTGGCAGGCAACGC
>JAAZBK010000373.1 GCA_012513855.1 Acidimicrobiales bacterium | reverse complement strand
CGGGTGGTAGCTTGTACCCCTGACCGTGAAGTGGGTCCAGTGAGGCCCACACGGACAGGAGAAGGTCGAGTGGAACAACGCACCTGGTTCTCGCTGCCCCCAGCCGGGGGCTTTTCTTTTGCCCGGGCACAGCTGTGAGCGGGCCGATCCGAGAGGCGCTGCTGGTGCTCTCCGACGGCACGGTGTTCGAGGGAGAGGCCCTCGGTGCCACTCCGAACAACGGGATCGCCACCGGCGAGGTGGTCTTCAACACGGTGCTGTCCGGTTACCAGGAGGTGGTCTCCGACCCCTCCTACGCGGGTCAGATCATCACCTTCACCTACCCGCACATCGGCAACTACGGCGTGACCCCGGTCGACGACGAGTACCGCCGGCCGTTCTGCCGGGGCGTGGTGGTGCGCGAGATGGCGCGCCGGCGCTCCAACTGGCGCAGCACCGAGGACCTCGACGACTGGCTGGTGCGCCAAGGCGTGCCCGGCATCGGTGGGGTCGACACCCGGCGACTCACGCGACACATCCGCGACACGGGCGCCATGCCCGGAGCGTTCGGTGCGTTGGGAGACGCACCCGACGGTTCGACGGTCGACGAGAGCGCCCTCATGGCCGCCGCCCGGGCCGAGCCCGGCACCGATGGCATCGACCTGGTGAGCCAGGTCACCACCGCTGAGCCCTACTTCGTCGGGCCGGAGGGGTCGTCGTTCCGGGTGGTCGCCTACGACTTCGGCATCAAGACCACGATCCTGCGACACCTCTCGGGCCTGGCCCGGGTCGAGGTCGTACCGGCGTCGACCCCCGCTGCCGAGGTCCTGGCCCGCGAGCCCCACGGCGTGTTCCTGTCGAACGGCCCCGGCGACCCCGCCACCCTCGGATACGCCACCGACAACGTCCGCGCCCTCCTCGGCGAGGTCCCGGTGTTCGGGATCTGCCTGGGCCACCAGCTTCTCGCCACCGCGCTCGGCGGCACCATCACAAAGCTCCCGTTCGGGCACCACGGCGGAAACCACCCCGTCCGCCGGCTGCGCGACGACGTGGTCGAGATCACCAGCCAGAACCACAACTTCGCGGTGGAGGAGGGCTCGATCGAACGGGCCCAGGTCACCCACGTGAACCTCAACGACGGCGTCGTCGAGGGCATCGCGGCCACCGACGTCCCGGCGTTCTCGGTCCAGCACCACCCCGAGGCCGGCCCCGGCCCCCACGACTCCGCCTACCTCTTCGCCGACTTCGCATCCCTCATGAGCGCCACCATGGACCGTCCGACCACCACCACCATCTCGGTGCCCACGCCACCGCTGCGGCCCAGCCACCGCGAGCCCGACGGCTTGGAGCAGGGCCACCTCGGTCGGTCGCACGACGCCGAGGCAGCAGCCGGCGACGGAGGCGAGGGCTGATGCCGCGCCGCGACGACCTCCAGTCGATCCTGCTCATCGGGTCCGGGCCGATCGTGATCGGCCAGGCCTGCGAGTTCGACTACTCGGGCACCCAGGCGTGCCGCGTCCTCCGCGAGGAGGGCTACCGCGTGATCCTGGCCAACTCGAACCCGGCCACGATCATGACCGACCCCGACTTCGCCGACGCCACCTACGTGGAACCGCTCGACGTCGAGATCCTCACCCGGATCATCGAGAAGGAGCGACCCGACGCGCTGCTGCCGACGCTGGGAGGCCAGACGGCCCTCAACCTGGCCATGGAGCTGGTCGAGGCGGGCGTGCTGGAGCGCTTCGGAGTGGAGCTGATCGGTGCCGACGCCGAGGCCATCGCCACGGCCGAGGACCGGGAGCAGTTCAAGGAGGCCATGATCGGCATCGGGCTCGACGTGCCCGCCTCGGGCGTGGCCGGACCCCCTGAGCACCTGCGGAAGGCCGCCAAGACGGAACAGGTGAGCGCGGCGATGGAGGTCGCCCGGCGGGTCGTGGCCGACATCGGCCTTCCGGTGGTGATCCGCCCCGCCTACATCCTGGGCGGCAAGGGCACCGGCATCGCGTCGACCACCGAGGAGTTCGAACGGGTCGCCAGCAACGGCCTCGACGCCAGCCCAATCACCGAGATCCTCATCGAGAAGAGCATCGCGGGGTGGAAGGAGTACGAGCTGGAGGTCATGCGCGACCGTGCCGACAACTGCGTGATCATCTGCTCGATCGAGAACGTCGACCCCATGGGGGTGCACACAGGCGACTCCATCACGGTGGCCCCCGCGCAGACGCTCTCCGACGTCGAGTACCAGCGCATGCGCAACGCGGCGTTCGCCTGCATCCGCCGGGTCGGTGTGGAGACCGGTGGATCGAACGTCCAGTTCGCGCTGAACACCGAGAACGGCGACATGGTCGTGATCGAGATGAACCCGAGGGTGAGCCGCTCGTCTGCGCTTGCGTCGAAGGCCACCGGGTTCCCCATCGCCAAGATCGCGGCCCGGCTGGCCGTCGGCTACACGCTCGACGAGATCCCCAACGACATCACCAAGAAGACGCCGGCCAGCTTCGAACCCACCATCGACTATGTGGTCACCAAGATCCCGCGCTGGGCGTTCGAGAAGTTCCCCGGCCAGCAACCGGTGCTGGGCACCCAGATGCAGTCGGTGGGCGAGGCCATGGCCATCGGACGCACGTTCCCGGAGTCGCTCCAGAAGGCGCTGCGCTCGCTCGAGCAGGGCCGGCTCGGGCTGAACGGGGACCCCGGTGAGGTCGTGTACGACGAGCTCACCGACGACGAGCTCGTCACGGCGGCCACCGTGGCCACGCCCGATCGGCCGTTCCAGCTGGAAGCGGCGATCCGTCGCGGGATCAGCCTCGAGCGCATCCACCACGAGACCAAGGTCGATCCCTGGTTCCTCGACCAGATGAGCCTGATCACCGAGGAGCGGGAGGTGCTGGTTGAGACCGGCCTCGCGGGCATGGACCGCCGCTCGTGGCGGCGAGCCAAGCGCCTCGGGTTCGGCGACGCCCAACTCGCCCACCTCTGGGGCACCGCCGAGATGGAGGTGCGCTCTGCCCGGCTCGCCGCCGGGGTCAAGGCCACCTTCAAGACGGTCGACACCTGCGGCGCCGAGTTCGAGGCGGAGACGCCGTACCACTACTCGACCTACGAGGACGACGACGAGGTGGTGCCCGGCGATCGTCGCAAGGTGCTGATCCTCGGCTCCGGTCCCAACCGGATCGGTCAGGGCATCGAGTTCGACTACTGCTGCGTCCACGCGAGCTTCTCGCTGCGCGACGCCGGGTACGAGACGATCATGCTCAACTGCAACCCGGAGACGGTCTCGACCGACTACGACACCTCCGATCGGCTCTACTTCGAACCGCTCACCTACGAAGACGTAATGAACGTGATCGAAGGAGAGCAGGCCTCCGGCTCCGGTGATCTGGCGGGAGTGATCGTGTCCCTCGGTGGGCAGACGCCGTTGAAGCTGGCCGGGCTCCTGCCCGACGACCTCGTCCTCGGCACCTCGCCCGAGTCGATCGACCTGGCCGAGGACCGCGAGGGGTGGAACGCGCTGTGCAACCAGCTCGGCATCCTCCAGCCTCCCGGCGGGACGGCCACCACCTTCGAGGCCGCCAGGGCCATCGCCGATGAGATCGGCTACCCGGTGCTGGTACGACCGTCCTACGTCCTCGGTGGCCGTGCCATGGAGATCGTCTACGACGACGCGCAGCTCGAGTCAGCCATGGCCCAGCTGGCCGGCTTCGGGTCGCTGGGACGGGAGGGAGGCCTGTCTGCCGAGCGTCCCGTGCTGGTCGACCGGTTCCTGGAGGACGCCACCGAGGTCGACGTCGACGCCATCCGGGACCACACCGGCGAGGTGGTGATCGGTGGGGTGATGGAGCACGTGGAGGAGGCCGGGGTGCACTCGGGCGACTCGGCATGCGCCATTCCGCCGTACTCGCTGTCGCCCGAGACCGTGGGGGTGATCGAGGCCCACACCCGTGCCATCGCCGAGGCGCTCGACGTGCGGGGCCTGATCAACGTCCAGTTCGCGGTGCGCGACGGCGAGGTCTACGTGATCGAGGCCAACCCCCGCGCCAGCCGCACCGTGCCGTTCGTGGCCAAGGCCACCGGTGTGCCCCTGGTGAAGGTGGCCAGCCGGGTGATGGTGGGCGCCACCCTCGCCGAGCTCCGCTCGGAGGGTCTCCTCACCGAGCCGAACACGGCCGGACACGTGGCGGTGAAGGAGGCGGTTCTGCCGTTCAACCGCTTCCCCGACGCCGATCGGGTCCTCGGTCCCGAGATGCGCTCCACCGGCGAGGTGATGGGCATCGACCGCTCGTTCGGCCTGGCCTTCGCCAAGAGCCAGATAGCTGCCGGCGATCGCCTGCCCGAGTCCGGCACGGTGTTCTTCTCCCTCGCCGACCGGGACAAGCCGAACGGTGTCATCGCAGCTCGGGCCTTCCTGGCCCTGGGCTTCGACCTGGTGGCCACCGAGGGCACGGCGGCCGCCCTGGAGTCGGCGGGCGTCCCGGTCTCGCGACGCCTGTCCAAGCTCGGCGACGCCGGCGACGACGCTCCCACCGCGGTCGACCTGATCCGATCGGGCGAGATCCAGATGGTGGTCAACAGCCCCCGGGGGCGTGGCCCCCGTGCCGACGGCGGCTACATCCGGGCCGCGGCCGGCGTGGCCGGCATCCCCCTGCTCACCACCGCCTCCGCCGCGCTGGCAGCAGCCGAGGGGATGACCGACTGGTCCAACCACGAGCTGCAGGTGAAGTCGCTCCAGGAGTTCCACCAGCGGTGAGCGACTCGACCGACCGGTACCAGGCCCGTACGACAGGCCGGTGGTGGCGGTACCGGCCGGGGCGTGGCGGGCTGGGCCGGGTGGTCGACGTCCCGGAGCTGCCCACCACCGTCGGGTCGGTGACCCTGCGCAACCCGGTGATGACCGCGTCGGGAACCGCCGGGCACGGCGCGGAGCTGTCGCCCTACGTCGACCTCGCCGGTCTCGGAGCGGTCGTCACCAAGTCGGTCCACGCCGATCCGTGGCCCGGCAACCCCGCCCCGCGCGTCCACGAGGCCGGGTGCGGGATGCTCAACGCGGTCGGGTTGCAGGGCACGGGCGTGGCGGCGTGGCTGGCCGAGGACCTGCCGCCCCTGATCGACACCGGTGCCACGGTGGTGGCGTCGATCTGGGGACGCTCCGTCGACGACTACCGCCGTGCCGCCGACCTGATGGCCGGCGCCCCCGCCCAGGTGGTGGCGGTAGAGGTGAACCTGAGCTGCCCGAACGTCGAGGATCGGGCGGGCATGTTCGCCCACTCCGCCGAGGCCACCGAGGCAGCGATGTCGGCCACAGCGGGCTGCGGCCGGCCGCGCTGGGCCAAGTTGAGCCCCAACGCGGGCGACATCCTCCCCATCGTCGACGCCGCCGTCAGGGGTGGCGCCGAGGCCGTCACGTTGATCAACACCGTGATGGGCATGGCGATCGACCCGGTAAGCCGGACCTACCGCCTGGGCAACGGGGGAGGGGGGTTGTCGGGGGACGCCGTCCACCCGGTGGCGGTGCGGGTGGTCCACGACGTGGCCGCGGCTCGTCCCGACGTGGCGATCGTGGGAGCCGGGGGTGTGCGAGACGCCACCACCGCGGCCGAGCTCGTCGTGGCCGGAGCCGCTGCCGTGCAGGTGGGGACGGCCACGTTCGGCGACCCTCGCGCCCCCGGACGGGTGGCCAGCGAACTGGTTGAATGGTGCGCGCGGCACGGCACAGATGACATCGGCGAGCTGATCGGAGCGATCCATGGGACCCACTGAGGCCGAGACCGGCGTGGGCGTCGAAGGCACCGGCTCCGACGGGCCGGTGGTCGACGACGTGCGACGCCGGCTCGCACTGGTGCTCGACCTCGACGACCTGGTCGAGGCCCGCCGGCTGGCGCAGACCCTGCGGCCCTGGTTCGGGGTGGTCAAGGTGGGGCTGGAGCTCTACAGCGCAGCGGGTCCCGACGCCATCGAGTCGATGGTCGACCTCGGCTACGACGTGTTCGCCGACCTCAAGTTCCACGACATACCCACCACCGTGAACCGGGCAGCTCGGGTGGTCGGCTCGCTCGGGGTCACCTACCTCACGATGCACGCGTTCGGCGGAGTGGAGATGCTGCGCGCCGGGGTCGACGGCCTCGCCGACGGAGCGGAGAAGGCCGGCCTCGAGCCCCCCACGGCCCTGGCGGTCACCGTCCTCACCAGCGATGCCGGAGCTCCGTCCCACATCCTCCCGAAGCGGGTGGCCACCGCGATCGAGGCCGGCTGCGGCGGCCTCGTCTGCGCCGTGTCCGACGCCCGGGAGGCACGGCTCCTCGGGCCACGGCTCACCATCGTCACCCCGGGCATCCGGCCGGCGGGAGCTCCCACCCACGACCAGGCCCGCGCCGCCACGCCCCAGGAGGCGTTCGACGCCGGTGCCGACCTCCTGGTCATCGGGCGGGCGGTCACCCACGCTCCCGATCCGGTCGTGGCCGCCGCCGAGCTGGTCGAGTCGCTCGGCACCTGATCCCGGCTCCGGTCCGGGCCGGGATCACCTGAGAGTGCACCGTCCGCAACCTGGTGGCATGACGGGGGTAGGGTGAACGTCATGGCACAGCCTCCGTCATTGACTCCCGAACAGCGCGCCGCAGCCCTCGAGAAGGCGGCCGCGGCCCGCAAGGCCCGTGCTGAGCTGAAGGAGCGCCTGAAGCTCGGCTCCATCTCGCTGGCCGACGTCCTCAAGCAGGGCGAGACCGACGAGCTGGTCGGCAAGACCAAGGTCCTGGCCGTCCTGGAATCCCTGCCGGGCGTCGGCAAGGTGAAGGCCCGTCGCACCATGGAGGAGATCGGCATCGCCGATACCCGTCGGGTGCGTGGCCTGGGCAGCCAGCAGCGTGAAGCGCTGCTCGCAGCCTTCTCCTGAACCACCGGTGCTGATCACGCTGTCGGGACTGCCGGGCTCGGGTACGAGCACGGTGGCCCGGATGGTCGCGGCCGACCTCGGTCTGGAGCACCTCGACGGAGGCACGGTCTTCCGTGGGCTCGCCCGTGAGCGGGGCATGTCACTGTCCGACTTCGCGCGCGAGGCGGAGGGAGACGACGCCATAGACCGGGCGCTCGACGACCGACTCACCCAACGGGCCCGCAAGGGCGACGTCCTGGTGGAATCGAGGCTGGCGGGCTGGCTGGTCACCGGCGATTCGCTCGACGCACTCCGGATCTGGATCGAGTGCGACGAGGTCGAGCGGGCGCGCCGGGTGGCCGGACGTGACCACCACGATCCCGACGAGGCCCTGGCCACCAACCGTGAGCGCGAAGCCTCCGAGCGGCTCCGCTACCAGCGCTACTACGGCATCGATCTCGCCGACCGGTCGATCTACGACCTGGTGCTCGACTCCAGCGAAGCGGCCCCGGACCACCTGGTGGCGCTGGTGGTGGAGGCCGCTCGAGCACGCTGAGATCGAGCGATGGGCCGCCGTGTCGCCGTCGGCGGCTCCCGCTTGGTAACGTTCTACGTCCCCTGGCCGCGATCCGGCCTCCTTCTGACTGAGGTAATTGGCCCGCCATGACCTGGCAGCACGACACCATGATGAACCCGCCCATCGAGGACCTCCTCGAGCGCGCCGATTCGAAGTTCCGCCTCGTCACCCTGGGTTCCAAGCGAGCCCGCCAGATCAACTCGTACTTCGGTCAGCTGGGCGACACCTCGGGTCAGCTCGTGCCGCCGCAGGTGGCCTCGGTGGCCCGCAAGCCGCTGTCGATCGCCTTCGAGGAGATCGCGGCCGATCGCATCGAGGCCATCGACATCGACCCAGAGGTCCAGGCGGCCGAGGCACAGGCGGCCGCCGACGCTGCTGCCGCCGCTGAAGCGGGCGAGTAGCGGCCGACCCCCGGAGAGCTTCGATGCTCCAGGGTGCGCGGGTCGTCCTAGGCGTCACCGGCGGAATCGCCGCGTACAAGTCGATCGAGGTGTGTCGCCGTCTGGTCGACGCCGGCGCGCACGTGCAGCCGGTGCTCACCAAGGGTGCCGGCCGGTTCGTGGGAGAGACCACGTTCTCGGCGCTGGCGTCGGAACCGGTGCGCAACTCCCTCTGGGACGAAGACGACCCGATCCCGCACACCACCCTGGGTCAGGGCGCCGACGTGATCGTGGTGGCCCCCGCCACCGCGAGGCTGCTCGCCGACTACGCGAGCGGCCGGTCGAACGACCTGCTCACGGCCACGCTCATCGCCACCCGGGCGCCCGTGGTGATCTGTCCCGCCATGCACACCGAGATGTGGGAGCACCCGGCGGTGCAGGACAACCTCGCGGTTCTGCGCCGGCGAGGAGTTCACGTCGTCGATCCCGAGTCGGGCCGTCTCGCGGGCGGCGACGTCGGACACGGACGGTTGGCCGACCCGGCCCGGATCGTGGCAGCCGTCGACGCCGTCCTCACCGAGCCGGACCTGGCCGGGGTGAACGTCTTGGTGACGGCGGGCGGAACCCGCGAGGCCATCGACCCGGTTCGCTTCATCGGCAACCGGTCATCGGGCAAGCAGGGCCACGCCATAGCCGAGGTGGCCGCTCGTCGGGGTGCCACCGTCACCCTGGTGACCACGTCGGATCAACCCGTCACCGGCCCGATAGAGGTGATCTCGGTGGTGTCGGCCGCCGAGATGCACGAGGCGGTGGCCTCCCGGTCGGCACAGGCCGACGTCGTGGTGATGTCGGCGGCGGTGGCCGACTTCCGCCCGGTCTCGGTGGCCGGCGAGAAGATCAAGAAGTCCGGCGGGATCCCCGAGATCCGACTCGAGCCCACGGTCGACATCCTCGCCGAGCTCGGTGGCAACAAGCGGGCTGGCCAGATCCTCGTCGGCTTCGCCGCCGAGACCACCGACGTGGCCGCCAACGCCCAGTCCAAGCTGGCGGCGAAGAACGCCGACCTCCTCGTCGCCAACGACGTGTCGGCCCCCTCGGTGGGGTTCGAGCACGACACCAACGAGGTTGTGATCTACGGTGCAGCCGGAACAGCGACAGAGGTTGCGCTCACCACCAAGGTGGGGGTGGCCGAGCGGGTGCTCGACGCTGTCCTCGATCTCCGTCTACAGTCGCCCGCGCCTTGAACCTCTAAATCTGATCGTATTCGTCAAGAATTCCCCGCAAGGAGCTACCCGTGAGCCGTTGGACCTTCACCTCGGAGTCGGTGACCGAGGGCCATCCAGACAAGATGGCCGACCAGATCTCCGATGCCGTCCTCGACGCCATCCTCGACCAGGATCCGATGGCACGCGTGGCCTGCGAGACCCTCATCACCACCGGTCTGGTGGTGGTGGCCGGCGAGATCACCACCAACGCCTACGTCGAGTTCCCCAAGATCGTCCGCGAGACGGTCAACGGGATCGGCTTCGACAACGGCAACACCGGCTTCGACGGCAACACCTGCGGCGTCATCACCTCGATCGACCCGCAGAGCCCCGACATCGCCCAGGGCGTCGACACCGCGTTCGAGACCCGCACCGGCACCGCCGGTGAAGACCAGCTCAACAGCCAGGGCGCAGGCGACCAGGGCATGATGTTCGGCTACGCCTGCAACGAGACCGAAGACCTGATGCCCCTGCCGATCTGGTTGGCGCACAAGCTCTCGGCCCGCCTGGCCGAGGTCCGCAAGGCCGGGATCCTCCCGTACCTGCGCCCCGACGGCAAGACCCAGGTCACCTTCGACTACGAGGGCAACAAGCCGGTCCGCCTCAAGACGGTGCTCATCTCCACCCAGCACCAGCCCGGCATCGATGCCGAGACCACCATCAAGCCCGACCTGATCGAGCACGTGATCCGGCCTTCGCTGCCCGCCGAGTTCGCCGACGACGACTTCGCGGTCATGGTGAACCCCACCGGCAAGTTCGAGCTCGGCGGACCCCACGCCGACGTGGGCCTCACCGGCCGCAAGATCATCGTCGACACCTACGGCGGCATGGCCCGCCACGGTGGCGGCGCCTTCTCGGGCAAGGACCCGTCGAAGGTCGACCGCTCGGCCGCCTACGCCGGCCGCTGGGTGGCCAAGAACCTGGTGGCCGCCGGTGCCGCCGAGCGGGCCGAGGTCCAGGTAGCGTACGCCATCGGCGTGGCCCACCCGGTGTCGCTCCTGGTGGAGACCTTCGGCACCGCCAAGGCCGACGAGGACCAGATCGCCAAGGCGGTCCAGGAGGTGTTCGACCTCCGTCCCGGAGCCATCCTCCGCGACCTCGACCTGCGCCGTCCGATCTACAAGAAGACGGCCGCCTACGGTCACTTCGGCCGCAATGATCCCGACTTCACCTGGGAGCAGACCACCCGCGCCGACGATCTCAAGTCGGCCCTGGGCCTGTAGTTCCCGGCCACTTCGGTCAGCGTCGGGAGGGGCGGGTTCCGGCCCGCCCCTCCCGACGCGTCCGGCCCCAAACGTCGTTCTGGTTGTGACGCCGTTCTGGTTGTGGAACCTGCGCCCGGAGCGCGCTTTCGGTGACCAGAACGAGTGATGCCGGGTGCGACGATGGTCCTGGTTGTGGAATCCTTCGCTTGGGGGCCGATTTGGTTACCAGAACGAGTGCGGCGGTGGACGGTCGAGTCGGTCGAGTGGTCGGTGCGGTCGACACGGATTCCTCGGACGCGCCCCTCGTGGTCCGCGTCCTCCCCGACGTGGCGGCGATAGACAAGGAGTTCGACTACCTGGTCCCTCCGGGGGTCGACGTGGCGGTGGGCGACGTCGTGCGCATCGAACTGCACGGCCGGCGGGTCGGCGGTTGGGTGGTGGCGGTCGACGTCGTTGCGGAGCCGGGCTTGAAGCTGAAGCCCCTGGCCAAGGTGAGCGGCCGGGGCCCTTCGGCCGATCTGATCGACCTGGCGGGCTGGGCGGCGTGGCGGTGGGCGGGCCGGCGGGCATCGCTCCTCAGAACAGCGGCTCCTCCCGGTGTGGTCCGGTCGGTGGGCGAGGCACGACGACCGAGCGTGTCGACCACGCCATCACCGGAGTCAGCACGTCCTGAGTGGGTCGACCGAGCCCTGGCGCCGGCCCGAGCGGTGCTGCGGCTGGCCCCTGGTGCCGACCGCTACCCGCTGGTACAGGCGGCAGTGGCCAGCGCCGTGGAGGCCGGTGGGTCGTGCCTGGTCCTGTGCCCCTCGGTGGCCGAGGCCGACGCGCTGGCCGGTCGGCTGCGACGGGAAGGCGTCTCCACGGCCGCCATGACCCACGACGGCGGGGCGTCACGTGCCGGTGCAGGGGAGTGGGCCATGGCGGCCGGCGGTGCGTCGGCGGTCATCGGAGCCAGGGCGGCGGCCTGGGCACCGGTGCGAGACCTGCGTCGGGTGCTGGTGCTGGACGAGCATGACGAGTCGTTCCAGCAGGAGCAGGCTCCCACCTGGCACGCCCGCGACGTGTTGGTCGAGCGGGCTCGGCGGGTCGGCGCTCCCGCGCTGGTGGTGTCTCCGTGCCCCACGCTCGAAGCGCTCGGTTGGGGCGAGCTGGTGGTCACCGACCGGCCGGTCGAGCGGGCTGGCTGGGGCCGCCTGGAGGTGGTCGATCAGCGCGACCTGGATCCGGCGTTGGGGCCCCTGTTCTCGCCCCGGCTGGTCGACCTGGTGCGGGGTGGGGGCCGGGTGGCCTGCGTCCTGAACCGCACCGGCCGGGCGCGTCTCCTGGCTTGCGGGGCTTGCAGCACCGTCGCCCGGTGCGCCGAGTGCGACAGCGCGTCGATCGACGACGGCAGCGGGGGGTTCAGCTGCGCTCGCTGCGGCACCGAGCGCCCGATGGTCTGCCTGGAGTGCGGTGGTGCGCGGTTCAAGAACCTGCGCCTCGGCGTCAGCCGGGCCAGGGAGGAGCTCGAGGCGCTCGTGGGAGAACCCGTGGCCGAAGTGACCGCGGCCACCGTCGGTGGACCGTCGCCGGCGGCCGACACCCGGGTGGTGATCGGCACCGAAGCGGCGCTGCACCGGATCGCCCGTGCCGACAGCGTCGTGTTCATGGACTTCGACCAGGAGCTGCTGGCGCCGCGCTATCGCAGCGTCGAGCAGGCCCTCGGGCTCCTGGCCCGGGCCGCTCGGCTGGTGGAGCGGGGCAACGCCCGAGACGGCAGGCTGCTGGTCCAGACCCGGTCCCCCGATCACCCGGTGATCATGGCGGCCAAGCTCGCCGATCCGGGCCGGCTGGCGGCCAGCGAGGCCCCGCTGCGGGCCGCGCTAGGCTTCCCGCCGTCGGTCGCCATGGCCGTGGTGTCGGGCGCGGTCGCCCCCGAGTTCATGGAGGCCTTCGGTCGGCCGGACGGCGTCAAGGTCCAGGGTCCGGTCGACGGCGCATGGCGCCTGGTGGCCCCCGACCACCAGGTCCTCTGCGACGCGCTGGCCGCCACCGACCGACCCCCCGGCCGGGTCCGCGTCGAGGTCGATCCACTCCGGATCTGACGCTGGCTTCTCAGGGCCCATGGCGCCGGCCTCTGCGGCTGGCTCGTGCCCGGTTCTGGCCAGGTCGGCAGGAGCTAGCCTGGCTCGATGGGTCCAGCGGCGGCATCGACCAGTAGAGCGGTCGCGGTTCTCGTGGGCCTCGTGCTGGTCGCGTCGTGCTCGCGCGGAGGTGCGGCGTCTGCGCCGCTGACCGAAGGAGAGGCGATGGCTGGCCTGGAGGCGATGGTCCGGCTGGCCTCCCAACAGACCGAGCAGGGGATGGACGCGTTGTGCGATCTGTCGCTCGATGGCTGCGGAGGCCTCTCCGGGGCCATTCGAGCTCACCCCGAGAGCGCACCGGCTCCGGCCGATCACCCGGTCGTCGTGTGCAGTCACGCCGCGAGCGATGGCCGGTGGATGCTGGTGGTCGAGGGCGCCGATGGAAACGGGCGTGCCTACGTGTCCCAGGTGGTGCTGGCCCGGGACGGAGATCGGGTCGTGCCCGTCCGTGAGCCCGCCTACTGGCTCGGCATCGGGTACTCGTCACGCAAGGTCGTGGGTTCGACGTCGTGGTCGACCGCCTACCACCCGTCTGCGTCCGTGAACCGGGAACACACCGAACGAGTGCTGGCTCGAGCACGCGCCGCCTGCTTCTGAGCCGTGGGGGTCCCGCGGCCAGATCCGCCGGTGATGGTACGTTCCGCCTCGTGAGGCTGTGGTGGCTCGTCCTCGTCTTGACGGTGTCGGCGGTGGTCACGATCCTCGTCTCGCCGCCGATGTCGGGTCACGGGGAGTGGTGCGACGACGCGACGGCGCTGATCCTCATCTCGCCGGGCTACAGCGATGGTGAGCTGGCCGGCAGCGACCCCGCGGCCGACCGATCGACGTGTGCGAAGGCTGCCTGGCGCCTCGGCGGGCTGGCGGTCGGGCTGGGCGTGGTGGGCGGCGCTGCCACGGCCGCAACCCGCCGTGTCGGTCTTCGTCGCAGGGCGGAGGCTCCTGGCGCTGGTGGTGCGGCCGGTGACGTGGTGGCCACGTCGTGAGGTGCCCGCGCGGTCTCAGGGGGCGGGCCAGCCTTGGCGGCGGGCCTCGTAGATCGCTATCGAGGCTGCGGTGGCGACGTTGAGCGAGCCGATCTTGCCGAGCTGGGGGATGAACACCCTGCGCTCGGCGGCCTCCAGGACCAGGGTGCTCACGCCGCGGTCCTCGTGGCCCACGGCCAGGCACACCGATCCGCTGAGATCGACGGCGTGGATGGGCTCGGCACCCTGGGCCAGCTCCACCGCCAGCAACCGGTAGCCGGCGGCGCTCACCTGGGCCACGGCGTCGGACGGCTTCTCGGTGCGGTGCACCGTCAGGTAGCGCTCGGAGCCGAGGGCGGTCTTGCCGACGCCGGGATGACCGGTGTCGGGGGTCTGCCCGCAGAACCACACGTCGTCGACCCGCATGGCTGCGGCCGTGCGCAGGATCGAGCCGACGTTGGCAGGGGTGGCCACCGAATCGAGCAGCAGCCCGACCCGACCAGGGGCCTGGCGTCGCCACTCGCGGTGGAGCCGCTTGAGGTCGGTGCTGCCGAGCGAGCGGGTCACTTCGGGCTCTCCTCGCCGCTCTCGCCATCTCCGCCGTCGCGGGAGCCGTCTCCGCCCGCAGCGGACGCTCGAACGTGGAGGATGCGGTAGCCGCCACGGCTGGCCCGCCGGGTGGTGCGCCAGCCCTGATCGTCGAGCCACTTGGCCAGCGAGTCGGCGCCGAGGTGCTTCTGAACCACCAGCTCCGCAGTCCCGGTGCCCGGGCGGAGCCGGTCCAGCCACCTCACCAGCAGGTCGTGCAGTGCCGGCTTGCCGATGCGGATCGGGGGGTTCGACCAGATCTGGTCGACCACGAGGTCGGCCGGCACCTCGTCGGGGGCCACCACCCGCACCTGGTCGGCCACCCCGTTGGCCTCGGCGTTGGCCGCGCACAGCGCGCGGGCCCGCTCGTTCACGTCGACCGCCCAGACCTGCACATCCGGGCCACCGCGCAGCGCGAGGGCCACGGCGATGGGTCCGTACCCGCAACCGACGTCGGCCACCACCGGGCCCGTGACCTCCGGTCCCTCCACCAGGAGGGCCCTGGTTCCCGGATCCACCCGGTCGCCGGAGAAGACCCCACGGTCCGTGGCCAGGCGGATCAGCCGCCCCTCGGGGAGCACCAACTCGACCGCGCCGGGCTCCGACGCCACCTCCGGCCGCGGCGAGAAGTAGTGGCCGTCGGGCTCGGACTGATGGGATGACACGCGGCGACGGTAGCCTTTGGGTCATGGCTCCCTACGAGATCCGGGTCATCGGTGATCCGGTGCTGAAGCAAGCTGCCGCCGACGTCGAAGAGATCGACAGCAAGGTCGTGCGCTTGGTCGACGACATGGTCGCCACCATGTACGCCGCCCCCGGCATCGGCCTCGCCGCACCCCAGATCGGCGTGCAGAAGCGCCTGTTCGTGTGGGACCTCGACGACGGAACCGGCCCTCACGCCATAGTGAACCCCGAGATCGTCGAGTCCGACGGTGAGTGGACCTTCCAGGAGGGCTGCCTGTCGGTGCCCGGCCTGAGCTGGGACATCACCAGGCCGAACCGCGTGCACGTGGTCGGCCGCGACCTCGACGGCAACGAGGTGTCCTACGAGGCCTCGGAGCTGGAGGGACGCATGTTCCAGCACGAGCTCGACCACCTGAACGGGGTTCTGCTGGTCGAGCGGCTGGACGACGATCAGGCCAGGGACGCCAAGCGCCAGGTGCGCGACATCATGCTGGGCCTCGACAAGGAGAAGCCGCCCAGCCGCCGCCTCTCGCTGCGCTGATCCCGTGACCGAAACGCCACCCGGTTCCGGTCCGGGGGGCCCAGCCCTGCCGCCTCCGCCCGTCCACCCGAACCGGGTGGTGTTCCTCGGCACCCCCGAGACGGCGGTCCCGGCCCTGCGAGCCCTGGTCGAGACCGGCTTCGACGTCGCCCTGGTGGTCACCGGGCCCGACAAGCGTCGCGGTCGCCGGGCGGAGCCGAGCCCCACCCCGGTCAAGGCCGCAGCCCTGGAACTGGGGCTGACGGTGAGCCACGACCTGGCCGACGTCACCGAGGTCGGCGCAGACCTGGGGGTGGTGGTCGCGTTCGGCCAGATCCTCAGGCGTGAGCTGCTCGAGCAGCTGCCGATGGTCAACATCCACTTCTCGCTCCTGCCGAGGTGGCGGGGAGCCGCACCCGTCGAGCGGGCGATCATGGCCGGCGACGACCGCACCGGCGTGTGCGTGATGGCCGTGGAGGAGGGGTTGGACACCGGCGCCGTGTACGCCCGGGCCGACCTCCCCATCAAGCGCACTACCACGGCCGAGGCGCTGGCCGCCCAACTGGCCGGCATCGGCGCGGCCCTCCTCACTCGCACCTTGCGCGACGGCCTCGCCGACCCCGAGCCCCAGATCGGTGAGCCGGTGTACGCCCACAAGCTCGTCGCCGGCGATCTGGCGCTGCACTGGGACCTCCCCGCCGACGAGTTGGACCGGGTGGTCCGCGTCGGTGGGGCCTGGACCACCAGAGCCGGACAGCGGTTCAAGGTCCATCGTGCCCGTCCGTGGCCGAAGGAGGCCGGCCCGGCTCCGGTCGGTTCCCTCCACGGCGACCGCGTGACCACCGGCGCGGGCACGCTCGAGCTGCTCGAGGTGCAGCCCGAGGGCAAGGGACGTCTAGCGTTCAGCGCCTGGGCCAACGGGGCCCGTCCGGTCGATGGCGAGATCCTCGGCGTCGAGGAGGTCGACCAGTGAGCCAGCAGCGCAGCGGAAGGCACCGGCGGAGCTCGGCGCCGTCGACGGCGTCTCCTCCTCCCGATGCCCGTCGCGTGGCCATAGCGGCGCTGGTCCGCATCGACACCGAGGGGGCCTACGCGAACCTGGTGCTGCCGAAGATGTTGGGGCGCAGCCGACTCCCCGAGCGTGATCGGGCCTTCGCCACCCAGCTCGTCTACGGCACCACGCGGTACCGGCGAGCCTGCGACTGGTTCGTGGAGCGCTTCGCCCTCGGCGACCTGGACCACGAGGTCCGTGCGGCCCTGCGCCTCGGCACCTACCAGCTCCGCTTCCTCGGCACTCCGCCGCATGCAGCGGTGTCGGCCACCGTGTCAGCGGTGCCGCGGCGGGCCCGTGGATACGTCAACGCCGTGCTGCGCAAGATCTCGGCGGCCGACGAGGTGTGGCCGTCCGACGCGGTCCGCTTGAGCTACCCCGACTGGATCGTCGAGCGTCTCGATCAGGACCTCGGAGAGGAGCGCTGCCGCGCCGCTCTCGAGTCCATGAACGGGGCCGCGGCCGTCACGGAGCGACCCGACGGCTACGTCCAGGACGAGGCATCCCAGTGGGTGGTGGAGGCCGTCGGAGCCCAGGCAGGGGAGCGGGTCCTCGACCTCTGCGCCGCGCCCGGTGGCAAGGCCACGGCACTGGCGGCCTCGGCCCGCGTGGTGGCCGCCGACGTGCGTCCTTCGAGGGTGAGGCTGGTGGCGGCCAACGCTGCCACCCTCGGCCTGGAACCAGCGCAGCTCCAGGCGGTGGTGGCCGACGGCACCGCTCCTCCGTTCGCTCACGGCTCGTTCGACCGGGTGCTGGTCGATGCTCCGTGCTCGGGGCTGGGTTCGCTCCGCCGCCGAGCCGATGCCCGCTGGCGGGTCGACGCCGATGCCCCGGAACGTCTGGCCCGGCTCCAGGGCGAACTGCTGAACGCGGCGGCCCCGCTCGTCCGGCCGGGCGGCACCCTCGTGTACTCGGTCTGCACGCTGACCGCGGCCGAGACCACCGGAGTGGCCAGCCACTTCACGTCCGATCACCCGGACTGGGATGTGAGCGCCGTGCCGGGCGACCCCTGGATCGCCTGGGGAAGCGGTGCTCTCCTGCTGCCGCAGGCCGTTGGCACCGACGGCATGGCCCTGTTCAGGTGGACCGCACCGGAGGTCGGGTCGTGACGGTCGAACCCTGGAACGCACGCGTCATCACCGTCTCCGATGGCGTCGCGGCCGGTGCCCGCGAGGACCGCGGAGGGCTCGCCGTGCGCGACGCGCTGGTGGCCGCGGGTGCCGCGGTGGACCGCATGGTGGTCTCGACCGACGGCGTCGATGCCGTCGAGGCCGCACTGAACGAGGCGTGCGCCGGCTTCCACGGACTGGTGGTCACCACGGGGGGTACCGGCTTCGGTCCCCGCGACCTCACTCCGGAGGGAACGCTGGCTGTGATCACCAGGCAGGCACCGGGCCTGGCCGAAGCCATGCGGCTGGTCAACCCCCTCGGCCGCCTCTCACGGGGGGTGGCCGGTTCGGTCGACCGGGCGCTGGTGCTGAACGTCCCCGGTTCACCCAAGGGCGCGGTGGAGTGCCTCGACGCAGTCCTCGACGTCGTGCCGCACGCGCTGGACCTCCTCGGCGGCGACACCGCGCACTGAGCCGGCGTCCCGGTGGGTGGTCGCGACGGAAACGGTCGCTGTTGCCCGCGACCGGATCGGCTCCTTAGAATCGCCCGGACAACTGAACTTCTATCAAGAACGCCTCCTCGCGGGGCAGGGTGCAACTCCCGACCGGCGGTTAGAGCCCGCGAGCCCGGATTCCGATCCGGGCTGATCCGGTGGAACTCCGGGGCCGACGGTGAAAGTCCGGATGAGAGCGAGGGGCGTGTCGCCTCGCGCGTCGCGCCCCGTCAGTCGAACGGAGCCCACGTGCTGGATGATGCGGAAGCCATGATGCAAGCGGTCGAGCTTGCTGCTGGCGTCCGCGGCACCACCGCGCCGAACCCGTGGGTGGGGTGCGTGATCGAGTCGGTCGACGGGGAGATCTTCACCGGCGCCACCCAGCCGCCGGGCGGCATGCACGCGGAGGCGATGGCCCTGGCCGCGGCCGGTGATCGGGCCAGGGGCGGCACCATGTGGGTGACCCTCGAGCCCTGCTCCCACCACGGCAGGACGCCGCCTTGCGCCGACGCCGCGCTGGCCGCAGGCCTGCGACGCGTGGTCGTGGCCATGGAGGATCCCGACCCGAGGGTGTCCGGGGCCGGGCTGGACAGGTTGCGCAGCGCCGGAGTCGAGGTCGAGGTCGGGCTGGGAGCCGACGAGGTCGGGGCCCAGCTCGCTCCCTACGTCAAGCACCGCCTCACCGCCCGGCCGTGGGTGGTGCTGAAGCTGGCGGCGAGCATCGACGGTCGCACCGCCGCCCCCGACGGGAGCAGCCAGTGGATCACCGGCGGTGCTGCCCGCGCCGACGGCCACCGACTTCGAGCCGAGAGCGACGCCATCGTGGTGGGAGCCGGGACCGTGCGCGCCGACGATCCCTCGCTCACCGTCCGCCACGTCCCCGGAACCGACCCGCTGCGGGTGGTGCTCGGGACGGCGGCACCCGAGGCCAGGGTCCAGCCCGCGCTCGAGTTCCAGGGCGAGATCTCCGACCTGCTCGACCAGCTCGGGGAGCGGGGCGTCATCCAGGTGCTGGTGGAGGGCGGCGCATCGGTCGCCGGGCAGTTCCACCGGGCCGGGCTCGTCGACCAGTACGTGGTGTACCTGGCTCCGGCCATCTTCGGGGGCGACGACGCCCGAGGGCTGATGTCGGGGCCGGCGGCGCCGACGATCGCCGACATCTGGCGGGGCACCTTCACCGCGATCACGCCCATGGGTGGAGACCTGCGGATCGACCTCGTCACCGTCGAGTCCGACAACCCGCGCGGCCACCCCGGACTCGGCCGCGCCGCGGCAGCCGCCGACGCCGAACCCGACACCGGTTCGGTTCCGATCGCAACTGTCGGGCTCACGATCCCCGAAGAGGAGAGCTGATGTTCACCGGAATCGTCGAGGAGCTCGGCACCGTCGAGTCCCGCAACGGACCGAAGCTGAGGATCGGAGCCACCACCGTCCTCGACGACGTGGAGATGGGGGCGTCCATCGCCGTCAACGGCACCTGCCTCACGGTCGTGGCCTGGGGTGACGCCTGGTGGGAGGCCGACGTGGTGGAGGAGACCTACTCCCGCACCTGCCTCGGAGCGCTGCAACCGGGTGACCGGGTGAACCTGGAACGACCGGTTCGGGTCTCCGACCGCCTGGGCGGCCACATCGTCCAGGGTCACGTCGACGCGGTGGGGACCATCGTCACCGCCGCTCCAGACCTCCGGATCGCCGTGCCCGAAGACCTCCTCCGCTACGTGGTCGAGAAGGGCTCGATCACCGTCGACGGCGTCAGCCTCACCGTGGCGTCGCTGCACGGTGACGGCTTCTCGATCGCCGTGATACCGCACACCTCCGAGGTCACCACCCTGGGCTGCAAGGGCCCGGGCGACCCCGTAAACATCGAGCTCGACGTCGTAGCCAAGTACGTCGAGTCGCTCCTGGAAGGACATCGCCCATGACCGACACCACCGAGACCCCGGCGGTCAGCGGGAACCGCGGACCGACCGACGACGGCCCCCTGGCCGACATCGGTGTCGCCCTCGAAGCGTTCGCCCGCGGCGAGATCATCGTGGTGGTCGACGACGAGGATCGCGAGAACGAGGGCGACCTCGTGATGGCGGCCGAGCACGTCACGCCGGAGAAGATCGCGTTCTTCCTGCACCACACCTCGGGCTTCATCTGCGCTCCGATCACCTCGGAGCGGGCTGCCGAGCTCGACCTGCGACCGATGGTGGAGCAGAACACCGAGAGCATGCGCACCGCCTTCCTGGTGAGCGTCGACGTACGGCACAACACCACCACCGGGATCTCGTCGTTCGACCGGGCTGCCACGGTCCTGTCGCTGGTCGATCCCACCACCCGGCCCGGCGACCTCGCCCGACCCGGCCACATCCTGCCGCTGGAGGCCCGCGAGGGCGGCGTGCTCAAGCGCGCCGGCCACACCGAGGCCACCGTCGACCTGGCCCGGATGGCCGGGCTCTACCCCGCGGGGATCCTCTGCGAGATCGTCGACGACAAGAAGATGGGCATGGCCCGCCAGCCCGAGCTGCGCCGCTTCGCTCGCGAACACGACCTGTACATGATCTCGATCGCCGACCTGATCCGGTATCGCCGTCGCACCGAGAAGCTGGTCCGTCGGGTGGCCGAGGCCCGGATCCCCACCGGCTGGGGCGACTTCACCTCCTACGTCTACGAGAACGTCCTCGACGGTGAGCAGCACGTGGCCCTGGTGCGGGGCGACGTCGCCGGCAGCGACAACGTGATGGTGCGCGTCCACAGCGAGTGCCTGACGGGCGACGTGTTCGGCTCGATGCGCTGCGACTGCGGCGTCCAACTCGACGCGGCCATGAAGCTCATCGCCGACGAAGGCGCTGGTGTGGTCGTCTACCTGCGTGGCCACGAGGGTCGGGGCATCGGCATCGGTCACAAGATCCGGGCCTACGAGCTCCAGGACGAAGGCCACGACACCGTGGAGGCCAACGAGGCACTCGGGCTGCCGGTCGACTCGCGCGAGTACGGCATCGGGGCCCAGATCCTCGTGGACCTCGGCGTGACCACCATGAGGCTGATCACCAACAACCCGGCCAAGTACGGCGGACTCGACGGCTTCGGCCTCGACATCACCGAGCGGGTGCCGTCGATCACCGCACCGAACCCCGAGAACATCCGCTACCTCAAGACCAAGGCCGAGAAGATGGGCCACCTGCTCGAGGGCCTGGAGGACCTGCCCCCGGACCCGGCTGGCGCCCTCACGCCCGACTCGGCCGACGACATCAGCGGCGAGGGTGGCGACTGATGGCCGGCGACCACCAGGCCGAAGGGGTCCCGGACCCGGTGCTCGACGGTGCCGGCCTGCGGGTGGCGATCGTCAGCGCCCGTTGGAACTCCCAGATCACCCTGCGCCTGCTCGACGGCGCCCGCCGGGGCCTGGCCACGGCGGGTGTGGCCGAAGCAGACGTGGTCGAGGACTGGGTGCCGGGTGCGTTCGAGCTGCCGATGGCGGCCAAGGCGTGGGCCCGGTCCGGGCGGGTCGACGCGGTGATCTGCCTGGGGTGCGTGATCCGCGGCGAGACCACCCACTACGAATCCGTGGCGGGCGAGTGCGCCCG
>JAAZBK010000001.1 GCA_012513855.1 Acidimicrobiales bacterium | reverse complement strand
TGAGCGAACCCGTGTAGGGCTCGATCCGCAGCTCCTGGTCCTGACGGGGCAGCAGCTCCGCCGCCTCCTTGGTGGGATCGAGCGGCGTCTCGGGGTCGACGTCGAGCGGCCCGCCGGCGTCGGACCAGGCCGCTAGGGCGGCGATCTCCTCGTCGGAGATGGTGGGCTTGTGGGCCAGCTCGACCCCTTCGTCGGATGCGAACCAGGGTGGCATGTAGCCGGTCTGGGTCACGGTCTTGAGGCCGTCGGACACGGCCTGGACGTCGCCCGCGTCGTCCAGCGTGAGGGTGTGGGCACCGAACTGGCCGGAGTTGTGGCACGACGCGCAGTGCTGCTCCAGGATCGGCTCGATGACCTGCTCGTAGGAGGGGGCCTCCTGCGATCCGGCCTCCAGGCGACCGGCCCGCTCGACGGTGGTGGCGATGTCGTTGGCCGACGGCTCCACCGCGGTGAGCTCCAGGGTCAGGAGCACCTCGTCTTCGGTCTGCACCAGACCGGCGATGGAGATCGGGCCGGCGTCGAAGCGGGAGAGCTTGGCCGTGGCGGTCGCCGTGGCGGTGAGCACGCCGTCGTCGTACGACGCGGTGACGTCCCAGGTCGACGCCGCCGGCCGCTCCTTCACCGTCACGTGCCCGAGCATCTGGAACTCGTAGGTCTCGCCCTCCTCGAGCTGGCCGCTGAGCCCCTCGATCTCCTCGAAGTCGAAGGTGGCCAGCGGGTAGCGGTGCGACTGGAGGAAGTCCTGGCGGATCCGGGCGTCGCGCAGGTTGTTGTCGGACTCGAACTGCTCGATGTTCACCACGATCTGACCGACGCGGCTGTCCTCGAGCCGAGCGGTGTTCAGGGCGAGGTCGCCGGCGATGCCGGCCGTGCTCCCGGTGGCGGTCGACCGCTTGGCCCCCGCGAAGGTCTCCTCGATCTCGTAGGTGAGCGACGACCGGGTGGGGTCTATCCGCAGCAGGGTCTCGCCGCTCGCCGCGGTGAGCTGCGGCGCCACCGGCACCTCGTAGGTGACGGTGGCGTAGCGCTGGGCGTCGACCACCGGCTTGATCTGCTTGTAGGCGAAGGCCCCCACGGCGGCGAGCGCTACGGCCACGCCGGTCAACGAGGCGATCCTCAACCGCCGGCGGGTCTGGCTGCGCTCGGCCGATCCGGCCGCCGTGGCCGCCGTGGCCGGCGGCTCCGGTACCTCGGGCACCGACGGTTCTCCGCCCGACTCGTGGTCGCTCATCTGCTTGCTGATCCCCTGGTTCGCGTTCGGTTCCGGGCACGAGCCCCCTGGCTCTACCCCGACGTCCGGCCGGCCCCCAGCCCGCCGAACGAGTGAAGTGTGCCACATCTTTTTGCACGACAAGTGCGATTTCGTCCCCAGAGCCCGGGGCACCGCCGCATGGAGCAAGCCCCGAACCACCGAACGCGTGGGCGTTCGACCGTCTGGGCACCGGCCGTCTGCCCAGACGACCTCGGTCCCGGCGCCACGGGCCTGGCCGCCGTCGGCTGCACGATCAGGCGGCGGGGTGTACATCTCCGTCGGCTCTGCCGACCTGGTGCCGCCCGGCATCGAGCACCATCTGCAGGACCTGCTGGGGTTGGCTGCTCAGGTGGGTGTGGGTGAAGCGGAGCACCCGGTGACCGTGAGCGACGGCGACGTTGTCGCGCCAGCGATCCCGGTCGAAGTCGGCCACGCGGGTGTGCCAGCGCCGTCCGTCGGCCTCCACGATGAGGTTCCACGCCGGCAGGTAGGCATCGACCCGGTGGCTTCTCGGCTTCCACCACCTCGGTGTGGCCTGCCGCTCCACCTCGACGTGGCCCGGCAGCGAGCGGAGGATCGCATCGAGGTAACGCTCGAGCTCGCTCTCGGTGGGCTGCCATCCGGCCTCGGTGCGCTCCTCCACCAGGGCACGCCAGGTTCCTACGTACGGGCGTCGGGCCTCCGAGGCTGCTTTGGCCACCACGATGAGGTCGTCGACCGATATGCGCCGCTCCGCCAGGGCATCGTCGATGGCCCGCTCCACCTCGGCCACCGACGTACAGCCCAGGAGGTCGAACAACGTCGAGCGGACGCTGGTGACGCGGAACCCCTTGACGGTCACCGCCTCGATGGACGTCGATCGTCGGACCTGGGCCAGCCTCGATCTCCGATTGGCCGACGGCGGCGCCACCAAGGCCGGTCGAAGCACGCGAGCACCGGTCAACTCGTGCACGAGGGCAGCGGAGCGAGCAGCGAGCGCCGAGCCCGGAACGCTCAGCTCGGCGGCCTTGTGCTGCCGTTGCCAGGTGGCCGGATGGCTGACGATGGCGAGCACCCGGTGATCCAGCTTCACGTAGGCGCCGTTGCGCACCCGGGTCGCCAGCATCTCGACGGTGCCGCCCAACTCGTGGGCCTGGGTCATGTGGAACACGCCGTGCTGCCGCCGCGCCAGCGCGCCGATCGCTCGGTCGAAGTCGTGGTTGATCATCGCCCCAGCCTTCCTCGGGGGTGTGACAATCCCGGTCGGACCACTCGTCGCCACCGCTGCCGCCCGACACCGCCCACCCCGATCGCATGGGCAAACGACCGTCCCGGTGCCCGTCGCATGCCCACACGACCTAGACCACATCCGGGTCGCCAGGCGCTGCCCATCACGATTCGTGTGGGCAAAAGACCGTCCCGGTGCCCGTCGCATGCCCACACGACCCTCCAGCCCGGCGCCCACCTGAATCGCGTGGGCAAACCACCGTCCCGGCGACCGTCGTATGCCCATGCGATGTGAGGGGCGGGATCTGGGCGCTGATAGAACCGGCGGGGTGGACGCTCTGCCGGTGATCGACGTGGCCGCGCTGGTCGACGACCAGTCCGGCGCCGACTCTGACGCCGGGTCCTACCCCGGGTCCAGGTCCAGGTCCAGGTCCCGGTCCGACGCCGACTCGGCCGCCGGGGCCGCGGCGGTGGCGGGCCAGATCGACGCGGCTTGCCGGGACCACGGGTTCTTCCTGGTGACCGGGCACGGCATCGACCCGTCGCTCCAGCGGCGGCTCGACGAGGCGGCCCGGGCGTTCTTCTCCCAGCCCGCAGCCGCGAAGGAGGCGGTGGCCATGGACCGGGGCGGGCGGGCCTGGCGCGGGTGGTTCCCTCTCGGCGGCGAGCTCACCTCGGGACGTCCCGACCACAAGGAGGGCTACTACTTCGGCGCCGACCTACCCGCCGACGACCCCCGGGTGCTGGCCGGTCGTCCCCTCCACGGTCCGAACCTTTTCCCCACCGAGCCTGCATTGCTCGGCCCGCTGGTGAGCGAGTGGATCGACGCCATGACGGCGCTGGCCCACCGGCTCATGCGGGGCGTGGCCCTAGGGCTCGGGCTCACCCCGGACTGGTTCGAGCGCAACCTCACCGCCGATCCCACCGTGCTGTTCCGGATCTTCCGCTACCCGCCCACCACCACGCCGCTGCCCAGCGACGACGGCCCGAAGCGCACGCCCACCGCCACCACCGCCACGAGCACGACCACGACCACCACCGAGCGCTGGGGCGTGGCCGAGCACACCGACTACGGGCTGCTCACGATCCTCGCCCAGGACGGATCGGGCGGGCTCCAGGTGCGGAGCGGGGACGGGTGGATCGACGTCCCGCCAATGGCCGACGCGTTCGTGTGCAACATCGGCGACATGCTCGACCGCATGACCGGTGGCCGGTACCGGTCGACGCCCCACCGCGTGCTGTCCACCGCAGCAGACCGGCTGTCGTTCCCGTTCTTCTTCGACCCGAGCTGGGACGCTGAGGTCTCGCCCCTCCCGCTCGACGGAGAACCGCCCACCGACGACGCCCTCACTCGATGGGACGCCACCAGCGTCCACGAGTACCGCGGCACCTACGGCGACTACCTCACCGCCAAGGTGGCCAAGGTGTTCCCCACCCTCTTCGCCGAGACCACCTGACCGGCTCCGACCGAGCGATCGACCGAGCCGTCAGGAGAGCGTCCCGACCCGAGCAGCGTTCGGCTCCCACCTCTGTCACGATGCACCCATGTTCTCGATGGATGAGGTGCCGCTCAGCGCGGTATCGACCATCCTCGGCTTCGCCCTCCTGATCCTGGTGCTGATCCCCGCCATCGGGGCGCTCGTGGCGTGGGGGATCTCGCGGAACGGTTCAGCCATCGCTCTCGGAGCCCTGGCCGCCATCGGGGGGACGGTGGTGGGGGCCGTGCTGGCCGGACCAGGGGCTCCCATCCTGGGCCTCGCTGCCAGCGTCGCGACGGGTGTGGCGCTCTCCGGTGATCGGCGGGAACCACAGCTCGCCGACGATCGATCTTGGCCTGGTGAACCGGGGAACGATGGCCACTCGGTGCCCATCAGTCGTAGGTGGCCTCCAGCCACCAGCGGCCCGACTCCACCGCCAGCAGGTGGGCAGCCCCGGAGGCCCCCACCACCTGGAAGCGGGCTCGGCGACGGTGGCGGGCCGGGTCCCACCAGCGTTCGTCGACCGGCCACGGGCCGGCCCAGCCCACCACCGACTCGGGAGGGTGACCGGGGCGGACGAGACGGGTGGGAGCCGCGGTGACCTCGGCCCGCCCGGTGACGCCCACCAACCGTCCCTGGGCATCGACCACCTCCACCGGTTCGGGGTCGGCCAGGACGGTGGCGGGCGCCGGGTCCGGCACCCGGCCGGGCCAGGGCTCGACCACGTGTGAAGGCCGGGTGGCGGGACGGGACGCGGTGAGGTCGACCGCATCGACGGGGACCCGCTCCACGCGGTCGGCCGGGCTGCGACCACCGCGCACCTCGGGAACGCACACCGCCGAGGATCCGAGCGTGCCCTGGATCCTGGCCACCGCCCGCAGGATCCGTTCGTCGACCAGGGTCTCGCCGCCCCAGAACCCGAGCTGGCGCCCCTTGGCCGCCACCACCTCCACCGGGACCAGGGTGAGGCGGGCGATGCCGGCCGTGGGCCGGGATGCCGCGCTGCCGCCGAGCCACCCCTCGATCTGCCAGCGCACCCGGTCGACCAGGGCGGCCGGCGACAGCGCGCCCTCCTGGCGCCAGTGCCGGGCCAGGGTCTCGCCGTGCTCGGTCTCGGCCTCGACCATGACGTGGGTGCAGGCCAGGCCGTCTGCCTCCAGGATCTGTTGGAACTCCACCGCCAGGGTCCGGGCCACGAAGGCCGCCCGGTCTACCTGCTCGGCCGGGGGGTCGACCTCCCGCGACACGCTCAGCTCGGGAGCCGGCCGCCGGACCTGGAGGGGTCGGGGGTCGAGCCCCCGGGCCAGGCGGTGGGCCACCACCCCCGGCTCCCCGAACCGGCCGAGGACGTCGGCGACTTCTAGGGATGCCACGTGGGCCAACGACCGCAGGCCCAGGCGGACGAAGAGGTCGGTGAGGTCTGGACCCACGACGTCGCCCACCGCCGCCTGCCCGAGGGCTGCAACGGGGATCGGGGCCAGGAACGAGGGCGACCCACCGGGCTCCACCACCACGGGGTGGCCGTTGCGGACCGCTCGCCGGGCGGCCAGCAGGGCGGCGAACGCACCGTCGGCCACACCGACCCCGACCTCTGCCCCACCGGCCGCCCCGGTGGCGATCCAGGTGGTGCGCTCGGCCATGGCCTGGTCTCCGCCGAAGTAGCGCGACGGGCCCCGGGAGGCGAAGGCGAGGGTGCCGGGTTCGGACACCTCGACCACGGGGGTGACGGCGTCGAACGCCGAGGCGACCGGCTCGAACCAACGGGCATCGCGCAGGGGGTCGTGGTCGAGGACCACCACGTGGGGGCAGCGGGACTGGGCCTGGCGCCGCCGGAGCCCCGCCGTGATCCCGGCGAGGCGGGCCGCGGCCGAGGCGGCCACCACCCGGTTGGCCCGGACCACCACCACCGGGGCGTCGGGACTGGCCAGGTCGGGCGCAGCCAGCCCGGCTGCCACCACCGGCCAGTGGGGGCAGTGGACGACCACCGTGCGGACCGGTGCGTCGAGATCGGCCTCGAGGTCCGACCCGCGGTCGCCACGGGCCGAGACGCTCATACCGCCTCCTCGAGGAGCTCACCCGGCCGAGTGGACGACGGGGTGGACGGCAGGGTGGACGGCAGGGTGGACGGCAGGGTGGACGCACCGGAACCGCCGAGGAGCGACGGCCGGTCCGGCTCTCCCACGACGGCGATCTGACCGCGGGGACCGGGCAGCCACAACTGGGCGCTGCGAGGGCGACCGGCCCCCCGACGACCGGAGACCGACACCTCGACCCGGCGTGCCCGCAGGTGGCCGTGCCCGACTCCGACGCCCTGCCACTCCGAGGCACCGGCCGACACCACGAGGTCGGGGGCGGCAGCCCACAGCCCCGGTGAACCGCCCACCTGGAGGATCACCGATCCCCTCTCCCGGCAGCGGGCCGAGAGGCGACGCTGGACACCGTTGGCCACTGGTGCGGGGGGACGGGCCAGGACGAGGTCGACCGCATCGGTGAGGGCCGCGACCGTGGCAGCCCAACGGTCCGGGCCGGGGTCTGCGATCAGGAGGACGCGGGCGAGGTCGACCCCCAGCTCCGCCGCGGCCAGCAGGCCGATGCCGTCGAGACCGACCACCGCCACCCAGGATCCCGACCCGGTGACCGGTCCGGCCAGGGCCAGCGCCAGGCTGGTGGCCGCGGCCCCACCGGTGGCGACCAGCGACCCCCGTTGCAGGCCGCGGTGGGGCAACAGGTCCTCGAACGCCTCGGGAACCGGGAGGGTACGTTGGTCGGCCCCGGTGACCGGGCGGACGCGGTGGCCCAGCAACCGCAGGGAGGCGAGGTCTGGAGCGGGGACGGCCATGGGCCCAGTATCGAACGTGTGTTCGATGGATGCAACCGGGAGGCCCCGTAGGCCCCTCAGGCTTCGTCGAGGTGGTTCAGCAGCGCGTCGAGGTCGGTTCGGAAGCGCCTCAGCTCGTCGCGGTGGATGCGGGTGAGCTCGGCGAGCTTCTCCTCCCCGGCCTCGCTCAGCGACAGCAGCACCCGTCGGTGGTCGTCGGGATCGGTGCTGCGGACGACGAGGCCGTTGACCTCGGCCCGACCCACCAGCTCACCGGCCGAGTGGAGCCGGAGCTGCAGCCACTCGGCCACATCGCCCAACGACGGCGTGCCGCCGCCCGGCGCACCCCTGATGGCCAGCATCAGCTGGTGCTGGGCAGGAGACAGACCGGCCGCCCGGGCGGCGTCCTCGGAGAACGACAGGAACTGTCGCAGCGCCCGACGGAACTCGGCCAACGCCCGGTAGTCGGCGTCGGACAGACCACGGGTCATGCCACGGCCGCGTGGTCTATGCCGCCCATGTCGGGACCGTCGACGTCGACCGACAGCCGGCGGCGCTGGGTGTCGATCAGCCCGATCTCGGAGGTGAGCACGAGGCTCACGATCGCGGCGATGAGCGTGGTGGGCAAGGTGGCGAACCCGGCCATCTCGCTCACCACCAACGTCGACCCCAGCGCCGTCTTGGTGACGCCCACGTTGCAGGCGACCATCAGGGCCAGGATGAGCGACCACGAGTGGGCGCTCTCGGGCAGGTAGCCCTCGAGCGCCAGCCCGATGGTGAAGCCGGCGAAGAACAGCGGGATGATGAAGCCGCCCTTCCAACCGCACACCATGGCCACCGCCGCGCTGAACAGCTTGATGGCAGCGAAGCCCACCAGGACGATGGCGGCCTCGTCGGCTTCGGCCAGGTGCTCCATCTGGAACTCGCCGTTGGTGAGCGCGTAGGGCGTGACGATGCCGAGCAGGCCCAGCACGAGCCCACCGACCGGCGGGCGGAGACCGGCGGGGATCCACCCGACCACTCGCCGCAGAACCACCGTGAGAGCGGTGAAGGCAGCGGCGACGATGGCTCCGATGACGCCGGCGAGGAGACCCAGCCCCAGGTCGATCCCCGACAGCTCCACCACCGGCGGGAACCGCCAGATCGGCTCCAGCCCGACGACCCCGGCCACCGCCGCCACCGCGTAGCCGCAGAGCGAGCCGACGATGGCGGGCATGAGGGCCTCGTGGTACTCGAGCCCCCGGCGGTGGAGGATCTCCAGCGCGAACACGGCGGAACCGAACGGAGCGCCGAAGAGCACGGTGAACCCCGCCGCCATGCCGGTGATGGCCACCACCCGGGTGTCCTCCCGGCTGAGGCCCCGCTTCCCGGCGAGCACCGAACCGATGGTTCCGGTGGTGGTCACCAGCGGCGCCTCGGGGCCGATGGCGCTGCCGGCCGCCACACCCACCAGCGAAGCCGGGATCAGGGCTCGCAGTCCCCGCACCTCCTCGGTGCCGCCGTGCACGTGGATGTTGTTGACCAGCAGCTCGACGTCGGACGGCGTTCCCAGCGTGTGGATCAGGAGCGACACCACGGCGCCCGTGAGGACCAACACGACCAGGTGCTCGCCACCGCCCCAGGCATCGGGACCGAGCCAGTCGGTCAGCTCCCGGAGCGCCAGCATGTAGAGCGCCCCGATGCACCCGCCGACCAGGCCGGTGACGAGGATCGGGCCCATGAGGCCACGAGACGAGAGACGAGGGAGGAAACGCACAAATACATCGTGTCACGATGTATTTGTGCGTTCCAAACCGGCCGGGGCCCGCCAACGCATCGGTTCGAGCAGGTCAGCCCACGGGAGCGAGGAGGTCCACGCCGGTTGCGGCGACCGACCGATCCCACAGCCGGGCCTGGAGGGCCGGGTCCTGCGACCGCCGGCTCGAGCGCACCAGGATCGGGTGGCCCTTCATCTCCAGCAGGCGGTT
>JAAZBK010000372.1 GCA_012513855.1 Acidimicrobiales bacterium | reverse complement strand
CGATCTCGAAGTCCTCGGGCGACAGGCGGACCGGGGTTCCTCCGCCCGAGCGGGCCACCGCGTTGCGGATGGTGCGCTCTATGTGGAGGTTGAACGGATCGCCGAACTCGTACGCCTTGGTGTCCGAAGACCGCTCGTGGCCGAGACCGGACCGGATCAGCTCGTGCTGGCCGAACTTGTCGCGGGCCAGCTTGGAGAACAGGTCCCGCAGCGCGTGCTTGCCGATGCGGCGCAACCCGGCCGAGGTCAGCTCGTAGCGACCCTCCCGGTTCTCGATGAGCCCGGCGTCCTCCAGCATCTTCGCCAGCTCGGCCATGCGCTCGAGGCTCTCGGCCGCTTCCGCGCCGAGGAGCTGGCGGGCCCGGTCCAGGTCGACCTCGGCGAGCGCGCCCGGGTTGGCCGCACCGCGCAGCAGCTGCTCCAGCTGGTCCAGGTCTCCCAGCTCGTTCATGATCTGCGCCGCGTCGGCGAAGCCGAGCGGATCCTGGCCGCTGAAGTCGAACTGACGGTTCCAGCCGGCATCCGGGAACGCCTGCTGGAGGTTGGCCGAGAGCTGGTCCATCTGCCAGCGGAGGTCCATGTCCTCCAGGAGCTGTTCGGCCAGGCCCTCGAGCTGGGCCCGCTGCTCCGGGGTCATCGAGTTGAGCATCGCCTGCATGGCGGCCATCCGTCGGGCCATGGCCTCGAGGAGCTCGTCGAGGTTCTGCGGGTTCTCCGGGAACATGTCGCCGTAGCGCTCCATGAACCCGTCGAAGTCGGGCTCCCGACCGGCGGCCCGATCCTCGAGCATCTGGTTCAGCTCCGCGAGCATGTCCTTGGTGCGGGCCATCGCCTCGGGGGAGACGTCGCTCATCGCCCCCGCCATCTGGTTGAACCACCGCTGGGCGAGCTGCTGGCGCAGCTCGTCGAGCAGCTCCTCGAACCGCTCCCGGGCCTCCGGCGACACGAAGTCGTACTCCTGGAGCTCCTTCACCATGCCGTTGAGGTCGGGCGGCAGGAGGTCGAGCTCCATCCGCCGCTCGGCCATGGCGTCGCCGGTGACCTCCTGGCGCCGCTGGTCACCGGAGTCCCGGGCGGCCTGATCCAGTTGGTCGAGCGTGGTGCGCTCGGTGTCGACCACGTCTCGTAGCTGCTGCGCGATGTCGTCGTAGACCCCGCCGAGGTCGTACTGCTCCAGACGCTCCCGGCGCTGCTGGCGCAGCTTCTCCATGAGGTCCTTGATCCCCTGGACCCGCTCACCGTTGCGGTCGGAGAACCCCGAGTTGAGCATCCGGCGCAGGGCCGCGTTGAGGTCGCCGTGGTAGAGCAGATCGTCGTTGATCTCCGAGAGGACGGAGTCGGCGTCGAGGTCGAACCCGACCTGGGTGCCGTCCCACCGCGAGTACCGGAAGTGCGGACGTTTCGCTGCCACACCCGCAGGCTACGCCCGAACCTCGACGAACGGGCTCGCGTCCGGGCGGGACGACGAGCTACTGGCCTACTGGCCTACTGGTCGACCCAGAGGCCGAGGAGCGAGTGACCGGTGGCGAGGCCGACGTTGGGCTCTTCGCCGTCGGGCAGCGTCGGACCGATCACGTCGTGGACGTCGGCGGCGGTCACGATCACCCAGGGCACGAACGTGGTCCAGAGCGCGTACACCTCCGACGTCATCAGGCGGTTGACGTCCTGGTAGATCGCCTTGCGCTCGGCGGTGTCGGCGGTCTCACGGCCCTCGTCGAGCAACGCGTTCAGCTCGGGATCGTCCCAGCCACCGAAGTTCACCGGGTTCCCCCCGCCGTACCACCAGATGTAGTTCTGGTCCGGTTCGCCACCCGGGTAGTTGCGGAACAGCATCGCCTGGTACTGGCCGGCGATCGCGTTGTCGATGAGGGTGGCCTGCTCGACGGTTCGGAGGGTGATCTCGATGCCCACCTCGGCCGCCCGCTGCCGGTAGCCCTCGG
>JAAZBK010000371.1 GCA_012513855.1 Acidimicrobiales bacterium | reverse complement strand
CCTCCCCGGCGTCGCAACTCGGGGACAGCCCCTCACGGAAGGGGCCAACCATCTAGGCCGTCGAGCCAGACGCGCCACCGCGGCCGCTGACCGCCGGGGGGTGCACCCACCCGGCGGTCCGGCCAGGCCCCCTTGCAAGGAGGACCACAACGGCAGATCACGCTGGCACAGAAGAAGTGTCAGTGTCTCCTGCTACTGCGCGGTCGTACTGGTCGATGCCCCACGCGATCGCGTGACACGCCCACAGGTAGTGCGAGCCGAGGCTGGTACGCCCGAACTCGTATGCCTCATCGAACGGGCGGTGCAGCTTCCACTTCGAGTAGACGAACCGGGGCCGGTCAGGCTCCTCGTAGGTCCATTCCATGAGGAAGCTGACAGCCTCGTCGCCGTTGCCGTGGTCGTAGGAGAGCTCGTCGGATTGGAGCACCTCCCGGACGACGGCGCGGTAGAACGCGGCGCGGGCGGCGAGGGCCAGGTCGCGGTCCTCGCCGTCGTCCCCGATGGGCCACTTCCACTCGGCGTACTGGACCGCGCGCTCGTGCACCGCTCGGGCGAGGACGTGCCGGTCGTACTCATCGGTGTCGCCGTGACGGTCGCGGGCGATGACCTTCTCGGCCCAATAGCTCGGGTTGATGCCGTAGCCAGGCCGGTCCTGGTGGACTCGGAAGAACGAGAACATGTCCTCCGTGCGGGAGAACACCCACGTTCCCATGTCGCCTCGGAAGGTGAGAGTGCCGGGGGCGGTGTGCAGGTCGAACCAATAGGACCCGAACGTGTACTCGGGTGCCCGGAACAGCATGTGCCGGTAGAGGCCGTCGTCGTGGGCGATGGTGAGGGTGAATCCCTCGGTGTCTTTCGTGAACCTGTTGAGTGCGTCTGTGATCTGCTTGCGCCAGTCGGGGGTGGGCTTGGTCATGACGCAGCCCGGCACGCTGCGGCGAAGGTGTTGTACTCCGCCATAGCGTCCCCGAGTACGGGCGCGAGGTCGTTCATCTTACTGGTGGCGGCGTTGATGTCGTCACCGGCGCGCTCGAGGCCGTCGATGTCGAACTCGGAAGCGGCGGCGAACCCCGCAGCTGAGGCGTCCATCGCTTCGCTGGACAGCTCGAACCCTGTCGCGGCGTGGCCGTTGACGACCTCGGCGGCGTCGAGGGCGTCGAGGCACGCCTGCGGGACGGTGGTGACCGTGGCAGGTTCGGCGGTGACTGTCTCGGTGACCGTTTCGGTGACGGTCTCGGCCTGTGGTGCCGCGGTGGGGGAGCCGCTGCAAGCAGTCAGGGCCAGGGCCGCGGCGGTGAGGGCGGTGAGGGCAGTGGTGCGGTTCATGCTGGGTCGTTCTCCTTCAAGGGGGTGGTGAGGGTGAGGATGCAGGTGTCGCCGTCCCAATCAGTGTCCACTTCCCACCGGCCGGGACGCAGCGGGCGGGGGAGTTCGTCGGGTGGCTCGAGGTCGATGGCGAACCCTTGGACGGGGCAGCCGGGGTAATCGACGGTCCACATGTAGCCGTAGCGCCACTCGTGGGGGACGCCGTGGATGGTCACGTCCTCGTACTTGTCGTAGGCGAGGGAGTCCTCGTCGTGTGGGTCAAACCCGTCGTGGTTCTCGCCGCATTCGACCCACCCGGGGCACGCGGCCGGGTCGGAGCACTCGATTCGCCACGTGGTCGCGTCCTCCCGGTCGTCGTCGGTGACCCGCCGGATCACCGCGAGCTTCTCGAGGTACTCCGTGTCCGGTTCCACGACGAAGGTGTGGGTGATGGTCACAAGGTCTCCTTGGCGGCGGTGATGAGGTCGGGGATAGGGATGGTGGGCATGGAGGGGTTGAGCCAGAACACCGCCACGAGAGCGACAGCGATGGCTACCCGGGTCGGCCCGAACGGGAGGGTGAACCACCCGAACTTCCCCGACTCGAGGATGCCGTCCGTCTTGAGGCCGATGCCCCACGACGGGCCACCCCAGGGGAACAGGGACAGCTCACCGAAGATGAGGTCCCCGAGCAGGTGCGAGGCCCAGCCGATGATGAGAGCGTGGATGGTGATGACTGCCCACTGCGTCTCAGGCGGGAGGAGCCCGACACCCCACCATGCGATGAACGGAAGCGCCCACCAGTGGGACAGTCCGTGCCGGTGGCGGAACCAGCCGCGGACACCGACGAGGCGGGTTGACTTGCTGAGTTTCTGCCACGGGCCGGTCTGGTCCATGTCCGGCGAGAACGGGCCGTTGGAGGTGGCCGAGGCGGCGAGAGCCATGACGGCCATGCCGGTCCAGTGTTGCCCGGTGACCGAGCCGTAGGTGGCGCCGGCCAGCGCACCGAACATGCGGTGGGTGGGTCCGACCATCAGGCAACGTCCTTCCGGTCGCGGCGCTTCACGAGCGCGCACAGGTATCCCTGGTCGAT
>JAAZBK010000370.1 GCA_012513855.1 Acidimicrobiales bacterium | reverse complement strand
AGACGACGCCGACGACGCGGTGGCGGTCGACGGGCGATCGGTCTCGTCGATAGACGCGGTGTACGAAGCCGAAGGGACGGGCGTCGAAGTGGCCGATCCCGAATCGGTGTCACCTCGCTGAGCCGATCATGACGGGGCCAGCTCAGCGGTCCGGGGCTCGAACGTGCCTGGTTGTGGGCCTGGCGGCAGCCATCCCGCTGTCGATGGCCGCGGCCGTGGGTCGGCTGGACCCGTTCGTGATCCTCGCCGCCATGGTGGTGGGGATGCTGGCGTTCGTCGCCATGCGACCGGGGAGCGACGTGGTCACGATCCTCACCCTCGCGCTGGTCGCCCAGATGGCCATCCCGAATCGCCTGGTGTTCACCCCGCTGGGTTCGGCCGGGAGCATCGGCCAGCTCTTCGGCATGGCCCTGGCCGGTCTCTGGGCCGGTTCTCAGATCGTGGCCGGAACCAACGCCCGCCAACGCTGGACGCCCCTGCGCGTGGCGGTGTTCGCACTGGTCGCGGCCAACCTCTTGAGCATGGCCGCCGCGCAGCTGAGGCCGCTCAGCATGGTCGAGGCCCGGGCCGCCGATCGTGGCCTGCTGATCACCCTGTCGATGGTGGGGGTGTGCATGCTCGCGGCAGACGGGATCCCCAACAGGGAGCGGTTGGACACCTTGTTGCGAAGGTTGGTGATGGCCGGCGGTGGGGTGGCCGCGCTGGGCCTCCTCGCGTTCGTGGGAGGGCCCGACATCGCTTCGTCGATCTCGATCCCGGGGCTCGGGGTCCTGGGCGAGGCCTATGTCGACACCCGGTCGTCGTTCACGAGGGTGAACGCCACCATGGCGCACGCCATCGAGTTCAGCGTGGTCCTGGCGATGATCTTGCCGCTCGCCATCCACTACGCCCTGTTCGCCAAGTCGAACAGGGACCGGTGGTGGATGCTGGCCGCCCTCATCGCCGCGGCCATCCCGATGTCGCTCTCGCGCTCGGGCGTGGTCGGGGTGGCGGTGGTGGCGCTCATGCTCATCCCATCGTGGCCGGCCCGACTTCGTAGCCACGCCTACTGGTTGGGTGCTGGCTACCTGGTCATCATGAGGCTGCTCTTCCCGGGACTGCTCGGAACCATCAAGGCCCTGTTCCTCAACGTCGGCGTCGACCCGAGCATCAACAGCCGCACGCAGGACTACGACTACGTCGGGTCCTTCGTCTCGGAGACACCGATCTTCGGACGGGGCTTCGGCACCTTCATCCCATCGATCTACGACTTCCTCGACAACCAGTACCTCGTGACGCTCATCGAGGTGGGCGTGGTCGGCCTCGTCGCGCTCGTGATGCTCTTCGTCACGGGTCTCTCCGTGGCCCGAGGCGTTCGCCACCGTGCCGCCGACGAGGAGACTCGGAACCTGGGCCAGAGCTTGGCTGCGGGCATAGCGGTGGCCGCCATCAACTCCGCCACCTTCGACTTCCTGGGGTTCTCCACCGCGCGGTTCGTGCTCCTCATCCTCCTCGGGTGTGCGGGGGCCCTCTGGAGCATCGATCGGGAGAGCCGCTCGTCGGAGTCCCTCGAATGGCACGATCCGGACGTCCCGACCACCGGTTCCGCCGAGTACGCGCCCTCCAACCCGGATGACCACCCCGCGTACGCGACATCGACGTGACCCGAGACCGACGCCCACCCTCGGATCTGGTCCTGGGCTTCACCGCGTTCGACAGCTGGGACGCGGCCGTCAACCGCCAGCACGCGTTCTCGATGGACCGGCTCGTACAGCGAGCCATCGAGGATCCCGACGTTTCCCGACTCCTGGTGGTGGACCCCTTTCGGAGCGCGCCGATCCTGGGGGTCAGGCGGGTGCTCGGCTCGCGGCCCGCGTTCCCGACCGCGACCGACCGCCGCCTGGTGACGCCGGTCCGAGTCCGGCGCCGAGACCCGCTGTCGCGCTCGGGCCTCGTGCGCACCTACGTCGCGCACGACCGAGCGGTGGAACGCGCGGCCCGTCGAATGGGGCTCTCGTCGCCGGTGATGATCACGTCGAACCCGTTCGTCGCCGCGTACGCCCCAGCACGGTGGGCCGGAACCGTCACCTACTACGCGTGGGACGACTGGTCGGGCTATCCGCTGCACCGCTCGCGCTGGGGTGCCTACGAGGAGGCCTACGAAGCGATCCGCTCCAACGGTCGCGGCGTGTGCGCTGTGTCCCGCCCGCTGCTCGAGCGGATAGGCGGCACGGGTCCGGCGACGGTCGTGCCGAACGGGGTCGACGCCGATCTGTGGCGACCCGAGGCCCAGGCCCCCGACTGGATGGCTCACCTACCCCGACCCGTCCTGCTCTACTCGGGCTCGATCGATGACCGGATCGACCTGGCAGCGATGTCGGCAGCGGCCACCGCGGTTCCGAGGGGTACGGTCCTCATCGTCGGGCAGGTCGTGGATCCGCGTGCGGTGGAAGCGGTGGCGGCGTTGGAGAACGTCGTCGTCCGCCCACGGGTGGATCACGTCGTCATGCCCTCGATTGTGGCGGGTTGCGATGTCGGCCTCGTGCCGCACCGTCGGACCCGCCTAACCGAGAGCATGAGTCCGCTGAAGGCATACGAGTTCCTGGCCGGTGGCCTTCCCGTGGTGGGAACCGACCTCGTTCCCATGCGGGGCATCGACCCGCGGATGGTCCTGGTCGACTCTCCCGAAGACTTCGGCGACGGAGTCGAGGCCGCTCTGGCCCTCGGGCGGATGCCCGAAGCGGAGCGGGTCGCCTTCGTGGATGCCAACAGCTGGACCGACCGCACCAGCCGGGTGCTCGACTTCGCTGCCGGTCTCCATCGAGCGTGAAGAGCGTGCTCGGCCGCGGGCACGACCATCGTGGGGCGGGTGCGGAACGTCGTCCCCTCAGCGGCCGGCGGTGGCCTCGGCGGGCAGGTGCTCGCGATAGGTGTCGAGCAGCCGTCGGGCGGCGTGGGTCCACGTGAGCGACCGGCTCCGCTCCAGCGCGGCCGTTCGCAACGACATCAGGAGGGTCGGGTCGTCGCTCAGCGACCGAAGGTGTTCGCTCAGCAGCTCCACGTCACCGACTGCATGCACCAGCGCCTCCTTGGCGTGTTCGGCGTGGGCGCCGGCGGCGTCCGACACCAGGAGGGCGCATCCCGAAGCCATGGCCTCGTAGGTGACGAGAGCGCTGCCCTCTTCGACGGACGGGAGCACGAGCACGTCGCTGCCACCCATGAGATCGGCCACCTCGGAGCGTGGCCCGAGCACCTCGACGCCCGGAAGTCTCAGCCGGCGGCCCAGGATCTCCTCGTAGCCCGGAGCGAACCGACCGCAGATGCGGAAGCGGCCCCGGGCGCCGGCGCCGGACCGTTCCCATGCTTCCAGCGCGAAGTGCAGCCCCTTGCGGCCGTCGCAGCTCCCCACGAAGATCGCCTCCAGGCGATCGTGCGGTTCCGCCCTACGAGCCTGGAAGCGCGTCGGGTCGTAGCCGTACTGCTGGTAGCCGATCTGCTCGCGGTCGAAGCCACGGTCGAGAAAGGTGCCGGCCACCGGTTCCGACGGCGCCAGGAGCCGGTCGGCGAGCTGGTACTCGCGCTCCTCGCGTGCGAGGCGCTCGGCGTCGGGTCGGTGCGAGAAGCCCCGTGGAGCGTCCAGGCCGAGTCTGCGGTACTCAGCCGACACCACCTCGAACGCATGGGCCGTGTGGGTGTTGGGCAGCTCCCGGAACGTCGGCACCCCGAGCGCTCGCGCCGCCTCGAACGTTTGGGCTGACGCCAGCGGCCAGCCGTGCACCAGCGAATAGTGCCCGGGGTTGCGGCGGAGCTCGGTCGCCACCCGGTGGTCGTGGAACCGCCAGGCCCGGCTCAGACCGATCGTGCGAAGGGGGATGCGCCGGCCGAAGGCGGTCATGGTGGTCCGGCAACCCGCGGCAGGGGTACCTGGGGCGATGCTCGTGCACCACACGTCCACCTGCACCCCGAGGGAGCGCAGGCCTTCCACCTGGGCCCTGGCGGTGGTTCCGATCCCCTGGCTGCCGTAGGGGTGGGCGAAGCTGTACAGGACCCGCACCTGGTCCGCGGCCACCTCCGAGCTCACGGTCGATCCGCTCTCACGGACGATCCAGGGTGACCAGCTCGCAGGGGAAGCCCTCCATCTCCTCGTGGGCGACCACGCGCAGGTCCGAACCGTTCTTCTCGAGCAAGCGGAGCAGGTCGTCGACACCGAAGTCGTCGTGGCACTCGACGACGGCCGACCTGACCAATCCGATCCACTCGGAGCAGTCGGCGAACAGCTCGCGCTCGGCGCCCTCGATGTCGCACTTGAGGAGATCGATCTTGTCCACGCCGGCCTCCTTCAGGACGTGCTCCATCGTCCAGACCTCGATGTCGCCCCCGGGGTCGTCGGCCATGGCGAAGGCGAACTCGCCGCCGTGGTCCTCGAGGCTCACCGTCCGCTCGTCGGCGCCGACGCAGACCGGGAAGACGACGCCCGCGGGTCGGGCCGTCGCGATGTTGTGCCGGAGCACCTCGACGTTGCCCGGTTCGGGCTCCACGCACACGAGCGTCGCTCCCGGGCAGCGCTGCTGCAGCCAGCGGGCAGCGAGCCCGGTGTTGGCCCCGAGATCGACGATGGTGACGCCGTCTCCCGTGGGTGGCAGGCAGGCCGCTGCCGCGGCGTAGCTCTTGCCGGAGGTGAGCTCGCCGAGCACTGAGATGTCGGTGGTGTGGCTCCGGATGCGCACGCTGGGTCCCAGCTCCCTGAGGTCGACCTCGGGCACGATCGGCTCGGGGCACACCCAGCGTCCGATGCTGCTCTGGCTCAGGCGGACCTGCATCACCCGGGCGAAGCTCCGGGGCGAGCCGGCGGCGCGCGCGAAGCCGATGGTCTCGTCGGCCCAGTCTCGGACCTTGCCGGCGGGTCGTGGGTCGGTGGCGGTGCTCATCGGGTCCTCCGTGCGATCATGGTGGCGAAATCGTGGTCGATCTCGCCGGCGTGCAACAACGCGTCCTCGACGGCGATGAGGGCGTTCAGCACCTGCATCGACTCGTGGTCGGCGTCGTCGAGGAAGTGCTGGGAGATGTCGGCGAGCACCAGGTGGAGCAGGGTGCCCCCGTAGCCTCGCTCCTCGACCACCTCGAAGCGGTCCCTGACCCCGGGAACGATCTCCGCCGACCGGATGGCCTCGGACGGATCGGTGAGGACCATCCGGGCGAGGCTCGGCCGCACCACAGACCTGCGGACGCCGTCGGGAGCGGTGCGCAGGCGCTCGGGAATCGTCTTCAACAGGGCATCGGCCGCTTCGAGCTGGCGGGGGGTCCACTGGAACCGCGTGGGCCCGACGTACTCGTCGAGGCAGAAGATGCCGCCGGGGCGAAGCGTCCGGCGGATCCGCTCCAGCACGGTGTCCATGGGCGCCATGTGGTGCAGCGCGTGCTCCACCAGGACCACGTCGTAGCTGTCGGGGGGCATGGCGAAGTCGGCGATGTCGGAGACCGACACGTGCAGGACGCCGGCGAGGCCGAGCACCTCCGCCTGACGACGTGCCTCCTCCACGGGTTCCGGGGCCAGGTCGAAGGCGTCGATGCGTTCGAAGCGTCCGGTGGCCGCCCACTCCAGTTCACCCGCGGCGCTTCCGCACCCGATCGACAGCGCTCGCAGGCCCGTCTGACCCGCCAGGTAGGTGTCGGCCACGTGGTCGACGAAGCGCAGGCTCCCGTCGCCGGTGACCATGCGGCCCCAACGTCGCTGCACGGCGGGGATGGACAGCCAGTGGGCCGGCGGCCGGTGGATCTCGTCCCACACGTCGAGGGCTCGCCGGGTGGAGTCGGAGTGGACCTTCCCCCAGACGTCGGCGAAGCGACCCCCGGCGACCTTGCGCCCTATCGCCACGAAGTCGCGCACCTGCACGGCGTTTCGGGGGATCTTCGGCGCTCGGCGATCGGATGATTCGGGGCGGGGGCCTATGTGCGCTAGACCGACGTCATCGACTCGCGGGTTCCAGAGGTGAGCATCGGGCTCCCCGTCTACAACGGTGAACGGTTCCTGGCGCGCGCCATCGATGCCCTCCTCGCCCAGGAGTTCACCGACTTCGAGCTGATCGTGGCCGACAACGCCTCCACCGATTCCACCCTCGAGATCGCCGACCGCTACGCCGCTCTCGATCCCCGGGTGTCCGTGCACCGCAGCGCCGAGAACCGGGGGGCGGCCTGGAACTTCAACCGCACCCTCGACCTGGCCCGAGGACGGTTCTTCAAGTGGGCCGCCTACGACGATCTCTGTGCTCCTGGCTTCGTCGCTCGTTGTCATGAAGTCCTCGCTTCTGGTTCCGACTCGGTGGTGCTCGCCTATCCCCGCACGCTGGTGATCGACGACGACGATGAGGTGGTGGGGGAGTGGGACGACGGCCTCGACCTCACCGAGCCCACGGCTCACGAGCGACTCGCCCACCTCCTCCGGAGACCAGAGTTCCACGCCGTCTTCGGTCTGATCCGCACCGACGTCCTGCGCCAGACCGGCGCGATCGGTCCGTTCGTGGCCTCCGACGTCGCCCTCCTGGCCGAACTGGCGCTGGTGGGCACGTTCCACGAGGTTCCCGAACCGCTCTTCCTGCGGCGGTTCCACGCTGACACCTCGGTCAACGCCAACCCCGACTACGCCGACCGGGCTGCGTGGTTCGATCCCGCCCGGTCCGGCCAGCTCACCTTCGCGATGGCCCGCATGACCTGGGAGCTCCTGAAGCGGGTCTGGGCCGCCGATCTGCCGGCGGCCGAACGACTGCGCTGCACGGTCTCGGTGACGCGTCATTGGACCATCCCCCACGGGCGCGAGGCCGGCGGCGAGGTGAAGCTCGCCCTCCGGCAGGTGGTCGCCCGCGCCCGGCGGAGGGTGTCGTCGTGACCTCCAGGTTCGAGTGGCTCACCCGTCGCTTCGGCTCCGACAAGGTGGTGACGGTGGGCTCCGGGCCGGCCGAGGGTCTCCGCATGGGTCTCGAGAACGCCAGCGCCGACTACTCCGACGGCTCCAACGAGCTGCCCGTGCAACTGGCGATCGCTTCGCGCCTCCGACCAGGAGCGGTCTTCTTCGACGTCGGTGCCAACGTCGGCTTCTTCAGCGTGCTCGGCGCCCGGGTCGTGGGTGATTCGGGCCGGGTGGAGGCGTTCGAGGCCGTACCCGCCAACGCCGCCTGCGTCGAGGCAAACGCCCGACGCAACCGCTTCGAGCAGGTCAGGGTGCACGCCGTGGCCGCTGGCAGCGAGCCGGGCCGCGCCACCCTCAACCTCGCGGTGCACCCGGGCGGGGCGATGCTGGCCAGCGCCGGCGTCCCTCCCGACTCGTCCGGCACCATCGATGTTCCCGTGGTCGTCCTGGACGATCTCGTCGAAGCCGGTGAGCTGCCGGTGCCCGACCTGGTCAAGATCGACGTCGAGGGAGCCGAGGAAGCGGTGGTGGCAGGGCTTCGGCGCACGATCGAGGCTCACCATCCGGCCCTGGTCATCGAGGTGGATGCGGCGAGCCGCGACGTGGTGGAGGCTCGTGTCACGGGGTTCGTGGATATCCTGACCGACGCCGGCTACCGGGTCGAACACCTTTCGGGCAGCTACGACTCCCTGGACTGGAACGTGGCTCACATGGTGGCCGACCCGCTCGGTCCGTCGGCCTAGCGCGAGCGTCGACACCCGGCCTCGTCCGGGCTCGGCACGGGTGGCCCGCTTCACCGGTCACCTCCCGGGACCCGGCCGCGAGCGCTGAAGCGATGGAGGACGGTGCCGGTGTCGTCACCCCACTCGCGGTTCACGACGATGCCGACCTTGTTGATGCGCAGCGGAGGAGCATCGGGGTAGACGTCGGTGAACGCACGGGAGAGCGACGGCCGATCGCGCAGGTAGCAGAGGAAGCGCTCGCCGTCGCTCACGATCCGCAAGCTGCACGGCTCGCCGAAGTGCACGTCCCTCACCAGGGTCCACACCGCGTCGTACATGTCCTCGTGGCCCCGGCAACGGTAGAACGTGGATATCGAGGCCCCGTCGTAGAGGTTGTCGAGGAAGATGTTGGTGACCAGGTAGTTCTCCTCGTCCTGCCACAGGACCAGCCCGGCCCTGCCCTCCTGGCCCTGCCAGCGGGCGGTGCCCGGAGGCGTCATCTCCAACTCGAGGTCGGCGAAGCCGGGATCGTGCCAGTCGATGGCGTAGATGGTGCGGTCGGGGTTGGGGTTGGCCACGTCGGCCCGAACCTTGGCTCCCTCGCCGGTGACGTCGATGGTGCCGATGCCCTCGACGCGCTCCCACGCGGCTCCGGTGGGGGCGAGGGATCGTTCCAGCTCCACCGCGGGACCCTCGAAGCGGTCCTCCACCACGATCGGCTCGAGGCTCGGGCTCCATGGCGCGGACAGGTCGGCGGCCACCGGCAGGCGCACCGAACGGGCATGGGCCTCGAAGTCGGTCACGTGCGCCCCCTTCGACACCGTCACCCCCACTCCTGTGGCACCGGTGTCGGGTTCGGCGTTCCAGCCCCCGAACAGCAGGCGTCCATCGAGGTGGACACCGATGGTGTTGCCGTCGTCGGTGAGCTGAAGGTGGTGCCGGTGACCGGGAGCAGCTCGGTTGTCGGGGTCGACCGACACCGTCGACCAGCCGAGGTCGTGGTCTCGGCGCTCCAGGGTGCAGCCCGCCGGGGACACCGTGCAGCGCCATGCTCCCGCGCCGTCGCCGCGCAGGATGATCCCGGCGCTGCCGTCGTCGGTGGCGATCTCGATGACCGCGTGGGTCAACCCGACGGTCTCGCCCGGGTCGACGGTGGCGGTCCCCGCGGTCGTGCTGGTGAGGCCGAGCGGTGATGTGGAGACCTCGGCGTCGAGGTGCCAGGTCGGGCCGGCGTCGGCTCCTGTTCCCTCGACGAAGCGATGTGCCGCCGACGCGCCGCCGTGCCACGGAGCCAGGGCCGGGTCGTCCACCACCGACACCCACGGCACGCGGGTGTCGACCCGATAGCCCACCTCGCCGAGGATTCGTTGGTGCACTCCGGCGTAGAGCTCGGCCTCGTCGCACTCCACGTCGACCGCAACCGGAAGGAAGTCGGGGAAGGCGCCAAGGGCGTGGGCCCCGTCGATCGACGCGGCGTAGTAGGTGGCACCGCGCTCGCGGAGCACCACGGCGTAGACGATCTCGATGTTCTGGATCCCGAGCGCGGCGCGCATGGGTCCCGAGCCGAACCGGGTCCACAGCTCCCCGTTGTCGCCATCGGCCGCGTGCATCACGAACCCGTTGCCCGAGGTCTCGGGACCCACCGGGTTCGGCGAATCGAACCAACCGACCGCGAAGTTCTCGTAGTGGTGCGGCCGGCGCCTGCGCCAGAGCCGTCGGGCCTCGCCGAGGTGTCGACGCAGGGCCTGCCGTCTCGTCTCGGGGTAGTAATAGGTCTGCGAGGCGTTGTGACCGTTCAACGCGTGCACCATCAGCACCCGGCCCGCCCGACGCTCGAACGGGCCGTACGACAGGCCGCACCGCCCCCACCCGGGGTTCTCCAACGGACGGATGCGCAGCATGCCGTTGTCGGCCCCGATCCGCCGTTCGGGGTCGGTGAGCAGCCGCGGGTGACCAGATGGGGTCGAGGTGCCGGCCAGGTCGCCCAGCTCCACGTCTACCTCGAATCGGTCGGTGAGGAGGGCCCGGCGTCCCTCGGACCCGCCGGAGGGTGCCTCGTCGTGTCGTTCGACGGTGGTCAAGTTCTGCTCCGGGTCGTTGAACGGTCGGGGGACGGGACGGCGGATGGTGCTCGATCCGGTCGACGGTCGAGCTCGGCCGGTTCGAGGAACACCTCCGATGCGCCCAGGAAGCTCTCGACGAAGGCCTGGTCGAGCACCGGCCACTCTGCTTCACCGGTGATGTTCGACGTCTGGCTGCGATGGCAGGCGAGCGCCCGGCGCTTGGCCTCGACGAAGCCGGCGGTGGCCACCCGCTCGACCCGGAGCGTCCGGGCTTCGGCCAGCGGAGAGAGCGCGGCAGTCGCGCGGCGTGGGCGCGATGGGCCGCGCCACGGCCCGTCGGCCCACAGCCAGACCGGGAACTCGCGAACGGTCGGCCGCGCGGATTCATCGAGCCGGGCGACGGCCAGGTGCGCGGCTGAGTTGAGCTCCTGGTGGTCGAGGTGCCAGTCGCGTCCCGACGTCACCAGGACCTCGTCGGGTGCGAACTCCGAGATCTGCTCGTGGATCTGGTCCACGAGCAGCCCGGTGTCGTCGGACAGGGTCCCCTCGTGGTGGCCCAGCAGGATGAGCTGATCGGGCTCGACCCCCAGTTCCGCACAGGCGTCGGCCACCTCGGTGGCGCGGACCGCTGCCAGCTGGTCCGGGCCCAGGACCCGTGAACGGTGCGAGTGCCTGCCGTCGGTGGCCACGACCACGCGCACCGGCGTGCCCGCGGCTCGCTTGCGAGCGATGGTGGCCCCGCACCCGATCGTCTCGTCGTCGGGGTGCGGCGCCAGGACCAGGCAGGACCGTTCGGCCGAGGAGGCCGTCACGTCGACCGCCCGTTCGAGCACCCGGCGTCGCCACATGGCGGCGGCGGGCGGCTCCACCAGCTGGCGGACCTCTCGTCGTGATCTACCCACGGCCCGCGCCAGGAGGGTCGGCCTCATGCCGGAGCCTCGACGGGGGTGGGATCGACCGACGACGGATCGGGGGTGCTCGGCTGGCCTGCGGCCGCCTCGGCACGACGGGCGCGCAGCTGTGCGATGACCGCCATCGGACGTTGGGTGGCCGCGTAGGCGACCACCAACACGGTGCCACCTACCAGGAGCTGGAGGATCGGCGACGGCATCGGTGAGACGACCAGGAGGGTGGCGGTGGCCGCGAGGGCGCCGCCCGCGGCCGGCCGGAGGAGGTCGCCGGCGATCCCGCGAAGGTCGATCTGAAGTCGGCTCACGGCCGCCAGGAACAGCGGCAGAGCGATGACCATCACCACCACCGCGTGGGCGATGGCGACGCCGCGGATGCCGTCCTGTCGGACGCCGAGCTCGAGCGCCGGCACCAGTGCAACGCACCAGGCGATCTTGAGCCGCAGCGCTGCAGCTGAGCGTCCGACCCCGACCAGGAGGTCGAACATGAGGGCGATGCACACCCGGGCTCCACCGAGGATCGCGAGGAACTGGAGGACCTTGGCCGACCGGCTCCAGTCGGGTCCGTACACGATCTCGATCAGCGGCCTCGTGAGGATCATCAGGCCGAGGACCAGCGGGATCGACAGGGTCACCAGGAGCACGAAGGAGCGACGGAACGCGGCCGCGAGTCGCGCGGGCTCGTCGCTCAGCTCGTGGAAGCTCACGAACGAGACCTTGCGGATGGCCTCGGTGAGGAGGCTCGACGGCCAGTTCGAGAGGTTGTAGGCGAGCAGGTAGAAGCCGAGCGCGATCGGGCCGAGGGTCCGGCCGATGATCATGTAGTCGGCGTTGAGCAGCACGTACTCGATCAGCGAGGCACCCGCGAGCGGCAAGCCGAACGCCAGCATCTTGCGGGCCACGGCCCGGTCGTAGCCCGGCCGGGGTCTGAAGGGGGCCCACCAGATGATGAGGAAGCTGGTCACGACGTTGGCAGCGACCTGCCCGATGGCGAAGCTCCACGCTCCCCAGCCGAGGAGGGCCAGGCCGATGGTGCAACCCACGGCGAGGGGCATCGACCAGAACTCGGCCTGGGCGATGCGGTCCTGGCGGAAGGCGCGGATGAGCAGCCCGTGGTGGGCCGTGCAGGCTCCGTCCAGCACCACCGTGAACAGCAGGAGGCGGAGGATCCACGTGGCCTCCGGACTGCCCATCATCGCCGCGTACCACGGGGCGCCCAGGAAGCAGATCGCGTAGAGCCCCACGCTCATGATGGTGGCGAGGGTGAAGGCCGTCTCGGCTCCCCGCTCGATGTCGCCCTTCCAGCGGACGACCGCCAGGAGCAGGCCGAGGTCGTTGAGGCCGAAGAGGATGTTGGTCACGGCGAGGGCCACCGCGAAGGTGCCGAAGTCCTCGGGGACGAGGATCCGGGCCAGGGCCACGCCGGACCCGAACGAGACGGCCCGGGCCAGGAACTGCTGGGCGAACCCCCACCGCAGACCGTCGACGACCTTCTTCTGGAGTGAGCGCGGGTCGTCCGCGCCTGCCACCTCGAGCTCGTCGGGCTCGGCCCGATCCTCAGGAGTCGGGGTGGCCGTCGTCATGCGTCCACTGCCAGGTACTCGGCGTCGAAGCCGAGGGTCTCGCCGGTGGCCCGGATCTCGGCCAGGTAGATCGGGTTCATCACCAACACGGTGTCGATGCGGCCGGCCACCTCGCCGGGAGTCTCGACCACCGTTCCCACGCCGGGCACGAACCGGTGGCGCTTTCGCTCGTTGACGTCGATGACGGCATCGATGGCCGCCAGCGCGCCGGCGCCTGCGTCGGTGGCGGCGATCGCGTTGAGGAAGGCGACGCCCTTGGAGCCAGCGCCCCAGACCGCCACCCGCTTGCCGTCCTGACGGGCCTGGTCGAGGAAGGTGGTCCAGCGTCGGGTGCTGTCGCCGTGCACCTGGCCGAAGCGCCGCGCCGCGGCGATGGTCTCGGCGGGTGCCTCCACCGAAGCGTCGCCGGTGACCCCGTCGGACCCAGCCGTGCCGGTACCGGCCGCGTCGGCGCTGCAGGTGGCCCGGGCCCACAGGTACTGGTCGCCGAAGCTCCGCCCCACCTCGTCGACCGTCCAGCCCGCCCGTTGCAGAACGGCCCGGAGCCCGGCGGCGGTGAAGTAGCCGACGTGCTCGTGGATGAGGTCCCAGAGGGCGGGTGTCTGGACCATGTAGGTGGCGTCGGGGACCTCGACGTAGATGGCGGTTCCCGTCTGGGCGAAGCGTTCGCGCATCTCGGTGAGCATCGCCAGCGGATCGGTCACGTGCTCCAGCACGTGGCGCGACAGCAGGAGGTCGGCCTTGGGCAGATCGACCAGGTCGTCGAGCGTGCCGGGGAGGAGCGTTATCGGGGCGGCCGCGTCGGTGATCTCCACCGGCGAGACCAGGCTCGGATCCAACCCGTAGGCGTGGCCGGGACCGTGCTCGGCCAGCACCCGCAGGAAGTCGCCCTGCCCGGAGCCGACCTCGACCACCGTGGCGTCGGTGAGGGGTCGCCACGCCGCGAGGTCGGCCGCCAGCTCGGAGGCGAAGGACCCGAAGGTTCCGGAGCCGTGCAGGGAGTTCTCGTAGCGGTCGTCGTAGGGGAGGAGGTCGGGGTCGAAGGCCGCGTTGCGGAGGGAACCGCACCGGGTGCACGCCAGGAGCTCGAACCGGCCGGTGGGCATGGCCCTGGCCCGGGCGGCGTCGACGTCGAAGGCGTTGCACAGGGCGGGGAAGCCCTTCGCGCTCAGAACCAGCTCCTCGGCCTCGTGGCCGCAACAGCGGCAACCAGCAGAGCCGGTGGCCGTGGGTTCAACCGACATTCTTCTTCCACCATTCGTAGGTGAGGGCGAGACCTTCCTCCAGGGAGACGGTGGGTTCCCAACCGAGCAGCTCCTTGGCCCTGGTGGCGTCGGGCACCCGGCGACGGGTGTCGGCGAAGCCCGGCCCGTAGTAGCTCTCGTAGGTGTCGAAGGAGATCTCCGACTTCGAGCCGACGTAGTCGCGGATGAGCTCGGCCAGCTCCAAGATGGTGGTCTCACGGGTGTTGCCGATGTTGACGACGGTGCCGATCGACTCCTCCGACAGACCGGCGAGGATCGTGCCGCGGACGGTGTCGTCGACGTAGGTGAAGCAGCGGCTCTGCTGGCCGTCGCCGTGCACCGTGATGGGCCGGCCCGAGAGCGCCTCCGACAGGAAGTTCGCCATCACCGATCCGTAGCCGCGCGGGTCCAGCCGGGGTCCGTAGGAGTTGAAGTAGCGAACGATGGAGACCGGCAGGCCGTTGGCCGAGTAGGCGAACGCGAGGTGCTCGTCGAGCGCCTTGGAGGTCGAGTACGACCAGCGGTGGACGGTGGTGGCGCCCAGGACCCGATCGTCGTCCTCCTGCATCGGCACCTTGGCGGTGCGGCCGTAGACCTCAGAGGTCGACGCCACCAGGACCCGCTTCCAGTACTTGAAGCAGGCGCTGAGCACGTGGTCGGTTCCGCGGACGTTCACGAGGATGGAGTCCAGCGGATCCTCGACGATGTGGCGGACGCCGACGGCGGCGGCCAGGTGGAAGACCACGTCGGTCTCCGAGACCAGCTGGTCGACCAGCGACTCGTCGAGGATCGAGCCGCGGATGAAGCGGATCTTGTCCATCGAGGCGTGGAGGTTCTTGGCGTTGCCCGTGGTCAAGAGGTCGAGCACGGTGACCTCGTAGCCGTCGGCGCACAGTGCGTCGACGAGGTGGGAGCCGATGAAGCCACCGCCACCGGTGACGAGCACCTTCTGAACGTTCGTAGACATGGTCACTCCTGGGTGTTTCGGGTCGGAAGGGTTCGGGGGGCCGGCGGGACGACCTGGTCGTATACGTGTTCGAAGCTGTGGGCGACGGCGGTGGGCGCGAAGCGCTCGACCACCACGGCGCGCCCGGCCCGGCCGTACTGATCGCCGCGGCACGGGTCGAGCAGCAACGCCCGGATGGCCTCGGTGAGGGCCTCGACGTCGCCCTGGGGCACGAGATCACCGGTGACGCCGGGCGTGACGAACTCCTCGAACGCCTGGCAGTGCATGGCCACGATCGGGAGCGCCGCCGCCATCGCCTCCAGGACGCACAGGCCGAAGCCCTCGGTCTCGGATGCGAAGGCGAACAGGT
>JAAZBK010000369.1 GCA_012513855.1 Acidimicrobiales bacterium | reverse complement strand
TGCCGTGGGTGCCGTCGGCGGCGATGCCCGAGGTCTTGCCGATGTAGTAGATGACGCCGCTGAACGCGAGGCCGATCGAGATCCAGACCGCGGACTCGAGCGCGGCCTCCTTGAACGAGATGTCGTGGGGCTTGCGGTGGACCAGGAGCAGATCGGCCACGAGCAGCGCGGTGATGAACGCGGCGAGCGCGAACCACTCCCACACGTGGATGTCGAGGTTCACGAAGTTGCCGCTGCTCTCTGAGGCAGCGAGGACTAGTGAGGTCATGAAGGTGAGGTTCTCCGGCTGATCTACGGATCGAGGGTATGGATCGGTCAGCCGGAAGTCTCTCCGTTCCCTGGTGCTGACCAGGGAACCAGCCGCCCCGGGAGCGACGCTCCGTGTTGACGATTCGGCTGCGAGGGATACTCCCTCCCGGACCGGACCATCCTAGGGGGCAGGCCGGCCCGAACCTTCACCTGTTGGGAACCGAGCAGCTGTTGGGAACCCGAGCAGCCCTAGCCCTGGCTCACATGCCCAGCTTGGCCCGGACGTGGTCTACGAGCCCGTCGATCGGCACCCGGTCCTGTTCCATCGAATCACGGTCCCGCACGGTGACCGCGCCGTCCTCGATCGAATCGAAGTCGAACGTGACGCACAGGGGCGTGCCCAGTTCGTCCTGACGCCGGTAGCGCTTGCCGATGTTCTGGGTCTCGTCGTAGTCGCACATGTAGTGCTCCTGGAGGGAGGCCAGGACCTCCTGAGCCGGACCGGTGAGCTCAGGCTTCTTCGACAGCGGGAGCACCGCCACCTTGTAGGGCGCCAGGCGCGGGTGGAGGCGCAACACGACGCGGGTCTCACCCCGCACCTCCTCCTCGTCGTAGGCGGCCATCAGGAACGCCATCATCGTGCGGGTGGCACCGGCCGCCGGCTCGATCACGTGGGGCGTGTAGCGGCTGTTGGTGGTGGGGTCGAAGTAGTCGAGCTTCTCGCCGGATCGGGTGGCGTGCGCGGTGAGGTCGTAGTCGCCCCGGTTGGCGATCCCCTCGAGCTCGTCCCACCCCCATGGGAACAGGAACTCGACGTCGGCGGTGCCCGACGAATAGTGGCTCAGCTCGTCGTCGTCGTGGTCCCTCAGGCGCAGCTTCTCCGCCGGCATGCCGAGGTCTAGGTACCACTGGAAGCGCTCGTTGCGCCAGTACTCGTACCACTGCTGGGCCTCGTCGGGCGGGACGAAGTACTCCATCTCCATCTGCTCGAACTCACGGGTCCGGAACACGAAGTTCCCCGGCGTGATCTCGTTTCGGAACGACTTGCCGATCTGGGCGATGCCGAACGGCGGCTTCTTGCGGCTGGTGTTGAGCACCTGGGCGAAGTTCACGAACATGCCCTGGGCGGTCTCGGGGCGCAGGAACACCTCGGCCCCCTTGCCCTCCACCGGCCCGGCCTGCGTCTTGAACATGAGGTTGAAGTGGCGGGCCTCGGTGAAGGAGTTCTTCTCGCCGCAGTTGGGGCAGGTGTCGGGGTCGTCGAGCTTGTCGAGGCGGAACCGCTCCTTGCAGTTCTTGCAGTCGACCAACGGGTCGGTGAAGTTGGCGAGGTGCCCCGAGGCCTCCCAGATGGCGGGGGGCGACAGGATCGCGGCATCGAGGCCCAGCACGTCGTGGCGCAGCTGGACCATCGAACGCCACCACGCCTCCTTGACGTTGCGGAGGAGCAGCACACCGATGGGCCCGTAGTCGTAGGTGGAGCGGAAGCCGCCGTAGATCTCCGCCGACGGGAACACGAAGCCACGGCGCTTGGTGAGGTTCACCACCTTGTCGAACAGCGCGGGATCAGGGCTCGGTTGCGTTGCGTCGGCGGGTTCGGACATGCCTCGATGCTACGTCGCCACCCTCGGGCGCCCCGAAGGCGAATCACCGGGGACGCCGGGTGGCCTGCCACCTCCGTCGGGACACGTAGGGTTTCGGCGTGACCGCCTACACATCACCGGCCGATCCGACCGACGTCGTCGGCAAGCGCATCGGCGCCTGGATCATCGACCTCATCATCTACATCATCTTCGCCGTGGCCCTCACCGCGGTCACCGGTGGCGTCGAGATCAGGTCCGGCGACCGACCCAACGAGGTGTCGGCCGAGCTGTTCTGCGACGACTGGCGGGCGCAGAACGACGGCTTCTGCAGCTTCACCGAGAACACCGACGGCACCTACGACATCACCACCATCGAGGGTGGGACCGGTGGCCTGGTCCAGTGGCTCGGCCACCTGGTGGCGTACTCGGTGATCCAGGGGCTCCTGGGCGGCAGCCTCGGCAAGCTGGCGCTGGGGCTGAGGGTGGTCGACGAGCAGGGCAAGGTCGTCGGCATCGGACGATCCTTCGTCCGCACCATCGCTTGGATCGGCGACGCCATCACCTGCGGCCTGCCCATCGTGGGCGGCGTGATGATGGTGAGCAACAAGGGCCACCGCCGGCTGGGCGACATGATCGCCGGCACCTACGTGGTCAAGAAGGAGTCGGTGGGCCGGCCGGTCGTCGTGGGTCCGGGCCAGGCCGCTGCCGGCCCGTGGGCGCCTCCCACCACCGGTGGGCAGTGGGGTGGCACCGCTCCCGGCGCCTGGGGCACGCCGCCCCCGGGCCCGGTCGGCCCGTCGACCGGCAGCCCCTGGACGCCCGGTGCCGGCTCTCCCGTGAGCGGTCCGCCTGTCGGGGGCCCCCCGTTCGGTGCCCCTGCCCCGTCCTCCTCGGGTGATGGTCCCACCTGGGATCCGGCCCGCAACGCCTACATCCAGTTCGACCGCGAACGAGGCGCGTGGCTCCAGTGGGACGACGACCTCAAGGTGTGGGCTCCGATCTCGCAGTGAGCGGCCGGCCGAGCGAGGCGAGCAGCGGAGCGGCCAAGCCAGTCGTCGGTACGGAGCACTTCGCCGCGCTCGACCTGCGGGTCGGCCGGGTCCTGGCGGTGGAGCCCTTCCCGGAGGCGCGCAAGCCGGCCTGGAAGCTCACCGTCGACTTCGGCCCAGAGGTGGGCGAGCTGCGCACCAGCGCCCAGGTGACCAACTACAGCGAGACCGAACTGGTCGGCCGGCAGGTGGTCGGAGCCGTGAACCTCGGCACCCGGCGCATCGCCGGGTTCACCAGCGAGTTCCTGGTGATCGGCGGGCTCGCTCCCGACGGCAGCGTGAGCCTCCTCCTGCCCGACACCGACCTTCCCCCTGGCTCGCCGGTGGCGTAGTTCTGGTAGCGACTCGCTCCGGTCAGCGGTCGAGGACCCCGACCGACTTGAGGCGGCGCTCCAGGTGGTGCTCCATCACCCGGGTGGCCAGGTGGTCGACCTCGTGGGTGGCGGCTGATTCCGGCTCCTCCAGCGCGGCGGCGAGCCGGCCGCCCAGGATCAGCCGGAGAAGTTCCACCGCCTCGGCCGAGACCCTGGTGCCGCGGCGATGGGCGGTGCACAACAGACCACCCTCCATGGGGTCGAACGCCACCAGTCCGTCGGCCTCGTCGCACATCACGCACGTCTCGACCATCGGCCGGAATCCCTCCAGCGCCAGCAGCTTCCAGTGGAACCCGGCCACCACCAGCGGGCTGTTGCGGGCCGAGAGCGAACGCAGCGCACCGAGCAGCATCCGGTACAGGTCGGCGTTGGGCTCTCGCTCCATCGAGATCTGGTCGACGGCCTCCAACATGGTGGCGGCCTTGCCGATCCGGTCCAGGTCCTCGCGCACCGCCCGGAAGTGGTCGACGGTCTCGGCCTGGGTGACGATGTCGAGCTCTCGGCCCTCGTAGAACTGGACCGCCACGTGGCTCATGGGCTCGAGGCGCGCCCCGAACTTGGAGCGCGTCTTTCGTACCCCCTTCGCCACCCCGCGGACCTTCCCGTGGCGTTCGGTCATGAACGACACGATCCGGTCCGACTCCCCCAGCTTGTAGGTGCGGAGCACGATCCCGTGATCGCGGTAGAGAGCCACCAGACCTACTTCCGGCTCCGCCGCTTGGCCGAGCGCGAGGAACGGGTGGTTCCGCGGGAGGGACCGTCGTCGTCGGAGGCCACACCTCCGAAGCGGCGGTCGCGAGCCTGGTACTCCCGGATGGCGTCGGCCAGGTGCTGCTTGCGGAAGTCGGGCCACAGGACCTCGGTGAACACCAGCTCGCTGTAGGCGAGCTGCCACAGGAGGTAGTTCGAGATCCGTGACTCTCCGGAGGTGCGGACCATCAGCTCCGGGTCGGGCATGTCGGGCAGGTAGAGGCGCGACCGGATCGCCTTCTCGTCGACCTTGTCGGCCGGTACCCCGTCGGCCACCAGCTGCTTGACGGCGTCGACGATCTCGGCCCGACCCCCGTAGTTGAAGGCGATGGTGAAGTTCAGCCCCGTGTTGGTCCGGGTGAGGTCGGTGGCCCAGTCCATCCGCCGGGCCACGCCCTTGGGCACGCGCCAGTCGCGACGACCGGCGAAGCGGATCCTCACGTTGCGCTCGCTGAGGTCCTCGGCATGCCGCTCGAGGATGCCCTTGTTGAACCCCATGAGGTAGCGCACCTCGTCGGGCGGGCGGCGCCAGTTCTCGGTGCTGAACGCGTAGACGGTGAACCACTCCAGCCCCAGCTCGATGGCGCCGTCGACCGCGTCGAACAGCGCTTCCTCGCCGGCCCCGTGCCCGTCTGTGCGCTTCAGCCCCCTCTGGGTGGCCCACCGCCCGTTGCCGTCCATCACCGCCGCGACGTGCTTGGGTATGCGGTCGGGGTCGATGCCGGTCAGATCCACGCGTCGAAGCTATCGCCACGCACCGTCGCCGCCGTGCCACCACTACCCTCGACTCGATGCCGTCCGCCGAACGAACCGTGGCTGCGTTGGTCCGCCTGGTCGACGCCACACCCGGAGGTGAGCGACGCGCCCCCCAGGAGGAGATGACCGTGGCGGTGGCCGCGGCCATCGACTCCAAGCGGCACCTGCTGGCCGAGGCCGGCACCGGCACGGGCAAGAGCTGGGCGTACCTGGTACCGGCGATCCTGTCCGGTCGGCGGACGGTGGTGGCCACGGCCACCAAGGCCCTCCAGGACCAGTTGGCCGGCAAGGACCTGCCCTTCCTCACCGAGCACCTCGGCCACCCGTTCGACTACGCGGTGCTCAAGGGACGGTCGAACTACGTCTGCCGGCAGCGTCTGGAGGAGATCTCGGGGGCGGGCCAGCTGGCCCTCGACGGGCTGGCCGGCCGGGCCTCGCCCAAGGAGCTGGAGCAGCTGTCCAAGTGGGCCGCCACGTCCGCCACCGGCGACCGGGCCGAGCTGGCCACCGAACCCTCGCACACCGCGTGGGCGGCGGTGAGCGTGTCGGCCCAGGAGTGTCCGGGTGCGAAGCGGTGTCCCATGGGCGAGACGTGCTTCGCTGAGAACGCCCGCCGGAGCGCCGCAGCGGCCGACGTGATCGTGGTCAACCTCCACCTCCTCGGGCTCGACATCGCCACCGACGGTGCCGTGCTCCCCGACCACGACCTGGTGGTGGTCGACGAAGCCCACCAGTTGGAGGACATCGTGTCCGACACGTGCGGGTTCGAGCTGTCGGCCGGGCGGTTCACCAACCTGGCCCGATCGGTGAAGGCCATCGTCGACGACCCCGCCACCATCGACGACGTCGAGATGTCGGCCACCATGCTCTCTGCCGTCCTCAGCCACCACGTCGGCCGGCGGCTGCGGACCCTCGACGCGGAGATCGCCGACGCCCTGGCGCTGTGCCGGGCCCGCCTCGACCGGGTGTCGGCCGCCCTCCGTGGCGTCCCCGACGACAAGGGCGACGACACGGCCACCCGCAAGAGCCGAGCCACGCAGCTCACCACCGCGCTGGCCACCGATCTGGCCGCCGCGGCTTCGGTCCCCGACACCTCCGTGTTGTGGGTCGAGGGCCCCGACCACAACCCTCGGCTGCGAGTAGCTCCGGTCGACGTGGCGGGTGTCCTGCGGGACGGTCTGTGGAACCGCACCACCGCCGTACTCACCAGCGCCACCCTCCCCCACGGCCTCGCCCCGAGCCTCGGTCTCGACTCCGAACACGACGAGATCGACGTCGGCAGCCCGTTCGACTACCAGGGCAACGGCCTCCTCTACTGCGCCACCCACGTACCCGATCCCCGTCAGCCCGGTTTCGATCCCGCCGTGCACGACGAGCTGACCGCGTTGATCACCGCCGCCGGCGGCCGCACGCTCGCCCTGTTCACCTCCTACCGGGCCATGGACCTGGCGGTGGAGGCCGTGCGCGCCCGGGTCGACACCCCGATCCTCAGCCAGCGCGACATGCCCAAACCGGCCCTCGTGGCCGCGTTCAGCGAAGACGAATCGGCCAGCCTCTTCGCCACCCTCGGCTTCTGGCAGGGCATCGACGTCCCGGGCCGCACGCTCTCGCTGGTCACCATCGACCGGCTTCCGTTCCCCCGGCCCGACGAGCCCCTCCTCCAAGCCCGGCGGGAACGGGCGCGGGCCGACGCGTTCCGCATCATCGACCTGCCCCGCACGGCGATGATGCTGGCCCAAGGAGCCGGCCGCCTGATCCGCTCGGTCGACGACCGGGGCGTGGTGGCGGTGTTCGATCCCCGCCTGGCCACCGCCAAGCGCTACCGGTGGGACCTCATAAACGAGCTCCCGCCGTTCCCGAGGACCAAGGACCGCGCCGAGGCCGAAGCCTTCCTGCGCGATGCCGTGAGCTAGTAGCCCAAGCGCTCCAACGCCTTGGGGCGGCGCTGCCAGTCCTTGTCGACCTTCACGAACAGCTCGAGGTAGGCGCCGGGTGGGAGCTGGGACCGCACCGCTATGCCCACCGCCTTGAGGACCGCTCCCTTCTTGCCGATCACGATCCCCTTCTGGGAGTCGCGCTCCACCAGGATCTCGCAGCGGATGCGCGGCCAGTCCCACTCGGTGACGCGGGTGGCCACCGAGTGCGGGACCTCGTCGCGCGTCACGGCCAGGAGCTGCTCGCGGACCAGCTCGGCCACCCAGAAGGCCTCGGGCACGTCGGTGACCATGTCGTCGGGGTAGTAGGCCGGGCCGTCGGGCAGCCGGGAGATGATCGTCTCCACCAGCTCCGGCACCCCTTCCCCGGTGCGGGCAGACACGGGGAAGTACTCGTCGCCGCCGGCCAGCTGCTCGGCCGCCGCCCGCAGCTGGGCGAGGACGTCGTGCGGAGCAGCCACGTCGGTCTTGTTGACCACCACGATGGCGTCGGAGGGCACCCGCTCGGCCACCCACTGATCGCCTCGCCCGATGGGGGCGGTGGCGTCGACCAGCAGGCAGACGACGTCGACGTCGCCGATGGACCCGGTGGCCGTCTCGTTGAGGCGCTCACCGAGGAGGGTGCGTGGCTTGTGGATGCCCGGAGTGTCGACGAAGACCACCTGGGCGTCGGGTCGGGTCAGCACGCCGCGCACCTGGGTGCGGGTGGTCTGGGGCTTGTCGGAGACGATCGTGACCTTCTGGCCCAGGATCTGGTTCAACAACGTCGACTTGCCGACGTTGGGGCGCCCCACGAGGGTTACGAACCCCGACTTCACGACGTGCACCTCATGCTTCTGAACGCTGACCGTTGGCGACCACGTCGGTCCTCTCGTCGCCTTCCTCGGCCGGCTCCAGCTGCTCGATGAGGACGCGCATGATCCGTCTGCCCTGGACCCTCTCCACCGTGAGCTTCACGCCCTCGCACTCGGCGACGTCGCCCACCACCGCTAGACGACCGAGCTCGGCCAGCACCAGGCCGCTCACGGTGTCGAAGTCGCCCTCGGGCAGGTCGTAGCCCAGGACGTCGTTGGCATCGTCGATGCTCAGGCTGCCGCTCACCCGCACCCCACCGCCGGGCACCGGCTCGATGCGAGCGTCCTCGGTGTCGAACTCGTCGACGATCTCGCCGACCAGCTCCTCGATGAGGTCCTCCAGGGTGACGAGGCCGGCGGTGCCGCCGTACTCGTCGATGACGATGGCCATGTGGAAGTGCTCGGTCTGCATCTCCCGCAGCAGCTCGGCCACCGGCTTGGTCTCGGGCACGGCCCGGGCCTGGCGGACCAGGTTGGCCACCGGCTCGTCCTCACGGCCGTCGCGCTCGGCGCGCATCAGGTCCTTGGCGAACACCAGGCCCACCACGTCGTCGATCCCCTCGCCAAGGACGGGCACCCGGCTGTAGCCGTTGAGGAGCACCACCTCCATCACGTCGGCCACCCGGAAGTCGTGGGAGACGGTGACCATGTCGGGCCGTGGCACCATGACCTCGCGCACCACCGTGTCGCCGAACTCGATTATCGACTCGATGAGGCGACGTTCCTCCGGCTCGATGGTCTCGGCTTCGGCCGCTTCGGCAGCTACCGCGAGCAGTTCCTCCTCCGACACGAACGGGCCCTCCTTGAGGCCCTTGCCGGGGAGGATGACGTTGGTGACTCCGATGAGGGCGCGGGCGATGATCCGCAACGGCCAGAACCTCACGAGGAGGCGCACCGGACCAGCCGAGGCGAGAGCGGCGCGCTCGGTGTTCTGGATCGCCCACGTCTTGGGCGCGGCCTCGGCCACCACGAACATGACGCCGACGTTGAACACGGTGCCGACCGCCACCCCCAGCCCTCCGAACAACCGGTTGGCGAGCACACCGGTGAGGGTCGACTGAACGAGCTGGGTGACCAGCACAACCAGCAGGAACGCGTTGATCCAGCGGTCGGGTGACTCGACCAGCTCGGTGAGGGCCGGCGCGCCCCGCCGGCCCGATTCGGCCAGGCCCGCCGCCTTGGACCGGCTCACCCGCATGATCGCCGTCTCGGCCACCGCGGTGAGGCAGGCGAAGATCACCAGCAACACGATGGCCACAGCCATCCAGAGATCGACGACGGTGAACTCCGCCGCCAGCACGGGCGCGCTCACCGGCCGCGTCCCGTGCCGGTACTACAACTGGGGTCGTCGGGGGGTGATGTCACGGCGCGCTCCGGTCTCGTCTCGCCAGGTGCTCGCGTTCACGAGCCTGCATCTCGCGGGTCTCTTCTTCGGTGGCGTGGTCCCAGCCCAGCACATGGAGCGTGCCGTGGACCACCAGCAGGGCGATCTCGTCGTCGTAGGTGCCGGCGTGGGTCGGAGCGTTGCGCGCCGCCACCGCCGGGCACACCACCACGTCTCCCAGTAGCAGGGGAACGTCGGCCAGAGGGTCGCGATCGGGCCCGCTGGTGGAGCCGTCGGGCGACCTCCCCACGCCGACCTCCTCGTCGTCGATCGGGAAGGCCAGCACGTCGGTGGGACCCTCCTGGCCCATGAACGTCTGGTTCAGCTCAGCGATGGTGGTCTCGTCGACGAACAGCAGAGCGAGCTCGGCATCGCCCGACACGCCCTCGTGTTCCAACACCGAGCGCGCCAGGGCTTCCCACCGGGCCACGTCGACGGGATGGTCGGACTGCTCGTCGGCGACGAACACCTCCAGCTCGCCCTCCTCGGCGCGCCGTCGTCGTCGTCGCCTTCCCGCACCGGATGGTCGCATCACTGAGGGGTGGACCCCTGATCGGCGGCAGAGCCTCGCTCGTAGGCGTCGACGATGTCGGCCACGATCTTGTGGCGCACGACGTCGCGCCCCGAGAGGTGTACGAACCCGAGGCCGTCGATCCCGGCCAGCACCCGCTCCAGTCCGGCCAGGCCCGAGCGACCGCCGGCCACGTCGACCTGGGTGGTGTCGCCGGTGATCACCGCCTTGGAGCCGAAGCCGATGCGGGTCAGGAACATCTTCATCTGCTCCGGGGTGGTGTTCTGCGCCTCGTCGAGGCTGATGAAGCTGTTGTTGAGCGTGCGGCCTCGCATGAAGGCGAGCGGTGCCACCTCGACCGTGCCACGCTCCAACATGCGGGCGGCGGCCTCGGAGTCGACCATGTCGTGGAGCGCGTCGTACAGCGGGCGCAGGTAGGGGTCGACCTTCGCCATGAGGTCTCCGGGAAGGAACCCCAACCGCTCACCGGCCTCCACCGCGGGACGGGTGAGGATGATGCGATCGACCTGCTTGGCCTGCAGCGACTGGACCGCCATGGCCACGGCCAGCCAGCTCTTGCCGGTGCCGGCCGGACCGATCCCGAAGGTGACGATGTTGTCGGCGATGGCGTCGATGTAGCGCTTCTGGCCCGACGTCTTGGGCCGGACCCGGCGACCCTTGGCCGACCGGAGCACCTCGTGGGTGAGCACCTCCGACGGGCGCTCGTCGGCCCGGACCATGTCGATGGTGCGGGCGAGCAACGGTCCGTCGAGGAACTGGCCCGCCTGCACGAGCGAGATCATCTCGCCGAACAGGGCGCCCACCCGCTCGGCTTCCTCTCCACCCACGGCGATCTCGTTGCCGCGCACCAAGATGTCGGTGGAGGGGAACGCCTCCTCGACCATGCGCAGCAGTTCGTCGCGTTCCCCGAGCAGCGAGCCCATGAGGTGGTTGCCCGGGACGTGGATGGTGAGTTGCGTTGTGGTCAAGGTCGGCTTTCGAAACGGGGTCCGTCCATCGTACCGCCCGGTGCCGGTCCACCGTTGGGCTTTGCCGGGGAAGCTGCGAGCGGGCCGGGCCGGCGCGTGTAGGTTCCGCCCGGGCGGCGAAGGTGGCCCGGCGGATCGTGAGCGAGGCGAGGAGGACCAACCGGTGACCGACCACGACCTCCGCAACTTCACCGACGAGGTCCGCCGGGCCGACGCGGTGGCCTCACGACGTCGTGAGATGTGGCTGCGCCGGCAGGCCGAGGACGAGGGCACGTTCCACGGGCTGCTCGTCGACCTCGCCGAGCGCCAGGGCACCTTGGCGTTCCACACCCCAGCGGGACGGGTGGTGCGCGGCCGTCCCGTCACCCTCGGCGCCGACTTCATCGCGATATCGGGCGCGCCCGACGGGACCGCCCTCGTTCCGCTGCCGATGGTGCAGGCGGTGAGCCCCGAGCCGGGGGCCACGACCTCGGTGGGCGATCGACCCGAGACGACCTCGGCTACCTTCGCCAGCACGCTCGCCGACCTGGCCGCCGACCGTCCGCCGGTGACGGTCCACACCACCGCGGCGGTTCGCGTCGCCGGGCGCCTGTGGAGCACGGGTCGCGACTTCGGCGTGGTGCGGGCGCCCGCCGGCGACACCTACGTGCCGTTCTCCGCCGTGAACGACATCACGTTGTAGTGAGCCCGAGGCTCAGGCGCGGGCCTCTCCGACGACCTCGGGGTAGAGGTGTTCGAGCGACCCGGGCTCGATGCGGCTCGAATCGATGAAGGAGTCGACGTCGGTCTGCTTCAGGCGGATCACCCGACCGAAGCGGTACCCGGCGATGTGGCCTTCGTCGATGAACCGGTAGAGGGTGCGGGGGGTTATGCCGAGGTACTTCGCCGCGTCGGCGGTGCTCAGCCAGTTGATGGGGGTGGACATGTGTCCACCATACACCATCGGGTCATTTCATGTTGTGACCTTGCTCCCGTGTGCCTCACGACCAGCTTGAATCGGACCATAGGCTCGGTTATGTCCAGTTCTTCACGTTCTTTCCATGTTTTTCGTGGCGATGCGTTTGATGTTCGCATCGACTGGGCATGCTCGGCCGGTCAACGGCGGCACACCGGGGAGCGGAACCCTGTCGATCTCGACCATGCCCGAGCACGGAACCAACGGAGCCGCGCCCGATGCCGCCCGTCCAGAGCCCGACCACCTGGTGATCAGGCCGCGTCGGGGCCTCCCCGGCAGCCGGTCGGTGGTCGGCGGACTGATGGTGGCGGTTGCCGCGCTGCTCACCTGGTGGGCTGCGGTGGGCGAAGGAGACCCGCCCCGGCCGCGCTACCTCGTCGCCGCCCGTCCCATCGGCCCGGGCGAGCGGATCACCGAGGACCACCTGGCCTACGCGGCGTTGGATCTCGGCCCGGATCTCCGCCGCTCGGCGTTCACCTCACCCGAGTCGCTGGTCGACGCAAGCACCGCGGGTCCGATCGGCCAGGGCGAGCTCATCCAGGCCGGGGCCGTGCTCACCGGCGAGGATCCCACTCCCGAGCGTGAGCTCGCGTTCCCCGTTTCGGCCACGTGGGCGGGCGGCGGCCACCTCGAAGCAGGCGATCGCATAGACGTCTACGCCACCTACGGAGACGGCACCAGCTCCCGGACCCGGCGAGTCCTCACCGACGTGAGGATCAGGCGCATCGAGACGTCCACGGGGGATCGCCTGGGCGACAGCGGCACCCAGACCATCACCGTCGGGCTACGGGGCGACATCGGGGTGGCCATGGTGGTCAACGCGGTGCAGTCGGCCAACATCACCGTCACCCGGGTGACCGGCGAGCCCGGCCGAGCCAACGAAGGTGACGGCCACGATCGCTACGACGCCGGCGCCGGCCTCCGACCCGACTCCGACACCGACGACGACACGCCCGCGGGGCAGGAGCCGTGAGCGTCGAGCGCTTCGTGGTCGTCGGGCTCGCGCACGTGCGGTCCGGTTGGTTCACCGAGGTCGCCCGCTGGTCGACATCGGGTTCGGCACCCATCGAGTTCGTCAAGTGCGTGTCGGTCGAGGAGCTGAGGGCTCGCGTCCAGAGCGGTCGGCCCTTCTCGGCCGCGCTGCTCGACGGCCGCCTCCCCGTCGTCGACCGGGACCTCATCGCCAGCCTGGCCGACCTCGACATACCCACGCTCATCGTGCGGGCCGACGGATCTCCCACCGATTGGAAGCAGATCGGCGCCGCCACCTCCCTCCCCACCGCGCTCCCCCGCCACGAGCTGATCGACGCGCTGGCCGAGCACGCGCGACAGATCGCGCCGGCCGAACGCAGCCTGATCGAGGCGGGCCACACCTCGCTCCCGCCGGCGTGGCTCGGCCGGGTGGTGGCGGTGACGGGCCGGTCGGGGGCCGGTGCCTCGACCATCGCCGCCGCCCTGAGCCAGGCGTTGGCCGACGATCCCCGCAACGGCAACGACGTCGTGCTGGTCGACCTGGCACGTCGGGCACAGCAAGCCCTGCTCCACGACGCCAGAGACGTGGTGCCGGGGATCCAGGAGCTGGTCGAGGCCCACCGAAGCGGTCGGCCGACCACCGAGCAGGTCCGGCGGCTCTCCTACGCGGTGCCCAGCCGGGGCTACCGGTTGGTGCTCGGCCTGCGTCGATCGGCCGACTGGGTGACCATCCGCAGCCGCGCGTTCTCTGCCGCCTTCGATGGCCTCCGGAGCGCGGCGCGGATGGTGGTCGCCGACATCGACTCAGATCTCGAGGGCGAGTCCACCACCGGCTCGCTCGACATCGAGGACCGCAACCTGATGGCCCGCACCGCGGCAGACCTCGCCGACGTGGTGGTCGTGGTGGCCCAGCCGACCACCACCGGACTGCACGGCCTGGCGGTGGAGATCCACGAGCTCCGCTCCCACGGGGTCCCCGGCGACCGGATCCTGGTGGTCGTCAACCGCGCGCCACGCAGCGCCCGGCACCGCGCCGACCTCACCCGGGCGATCGCCGACCTCACCGGGGCCGCAGACCTCGCCGACCCGCACGCCGGCCCGGTGTTCGTGCCCGAGCGGAGGACGTTGGAGAACGTCCACCGCGACCTCGCCCGGTTCCCGTCGGCGATCGCCGGGCCGCCGAAGGCCGGCGTCACCGCGGTCCTCGATCGCCTCGGCCCGCGCCTCGGTGCTGTGCCGCAGCCGGAGCCGATCGCGCCCGGTTCGCTCGGCCACTGGTCCGAGGAGCCCGGGGAGGCGACCTCGTGACCGAGCGCACGCCGCTCGAGGAGATCGAGCACATCGTCCAGGACCGGGCCCGGGATCTGGCCCTCGACACCGACCGGGAGCCCGAAGCGCTCCGCGCCCTGGTGGACGACTCCGTCAGGCAGTGGTCGGTGGACCACAAGCGCGGCCTGCGCGAGTTCGACCTTCCCGACCCGGACGCCATGGCCGAGCGGGCCGTCAGGAACCTCACCGGCTACGGCCCGCTCGCTCCCCTCCTCGCCGACGACGACGTCTGGGAGATCATGATCAACACACCGTCGGAGATCTTCGTGAAGCGCCACCGGGGGCCGAGCGGATACCACCACGAGGTGTTCCACGACGACGCCCACGTGTTGAGGACGCTCACCAAGATCCTGGCCGACGCCTCCACGGCCCATCGCAAGCTCGACCCCACCGAGGGGCTCCAGGACGCCCAGCTCGACGACGGATCGCGGCTGCACATCGTCCACGGCGACATCGGCTTCGGCGGTCACGTGATGGTCAACATCCGCCGGTTCACCAACGTTGCGTTCCACGACCTCGACCAGCTGGTCGACCGAGGGATGCTCACCCACGCCGCCGCCCGATTCCTCGTGGCCTGCGTGCGAGCCCGCACGTCGATCGTGTTCGCCGGCGCCCCCGGATCGGGCAAGACCACCATGCTCTCCTGCTGTTGCGCGGAGCTCGACCCGAGCCTCCGGGTGGTCGTGGCGGAAGAGGTGTTCGAGGCCGACATCCCGGTGGCCAACGTCGCCAAGATGCAGACCCGTCCGGCCCGCGCCGACCGGCCGGCCGTCGACCTCCGCCGACTGGTCGCAGGCTTCCTGCGGATGGCGCCGGACATCGCCATCGTGGGCGAGGTCAGAGACAGGGAGGCCCTGCCGCTGCTCCTCACGCTGTCGTCGGGCGTGAAGGGGTTCACCACGATCCACGCCGGCTCGGCCCGCCAGGCGCTCACCCGCCTGCGGTTCATCTGCCAGCTGGCCGACAACGACCTTCCCATGTCTGCGCTCAACACCCTCGTGTCAGAGGCGGTCGACGTGGTGGTCCACTGCGCCCGCACCGCAGACGGCCCGAGGATCACAGAGATCGTCGCCGTCGAGGAACTGGCCGCGGGCGTCGATGCCACCCAGTTCACCACCACCCCCGTGTTCCACCGGCCTGACCCCACCGGCCCGCTCGTGTGGAGCGGACAGGTCCCCACCCGGGTCGCGTCCTCCTTCGCCCGTTCGGGGATAGACCTCCACGAGCTGGTCGAGGAGTGGACCGAGTCGATGGCGAGCCACCGGTGACCGCGCTCGCCGCCGCCGGTGCGGCCGGGCTCGGCGTGCACCTCCTCTGGACGTCACTGGTCCTCGGACGGACGCGCCTCCGCGAGCCTGGTGCGAGGCGCACGGCCGGGAACGCGGGGCTCTCCGAGTGGCTGGTGCAGGCGGGGCTCGAGGAGGTCAGGCCGGCCGAGTTCCTGGCCGTCACCGCCGTGATCGCGGTGGTGAGCTCGGCCGTCGGACTGGCGGTCTTCGGCGCTCCCATCCCAGCGGTGATCCTGGGGCTGTTCGGCGCCACGGCTCCCGCAGCATCGTTTCGAAGGCGCCGCCGGCGTCGTCGGGAAGCGGCCCAGGAGGCTTGGCCCCGACTCATCGAGGAGGTCCGCATCCTCACCACCTCGGTCGGGCGCTCCATCCCCCAGGCGCTGTTCGACGCCGGACGTCGCGGTCCTTCCGAGCTCCAGCCCGCCTTCGAAGCCGCTCACCGGGAGTGGCTGATCACCACCGACTTCGCCCGGACCATCAGCGTCCTCAAGCAGCGGCTGGCCGACCCGACGGCCGATGCAGCCTGCGAGACCTTGCTGGTGGCCCACGACGTCGGCGGCGCAGACCTCGGCAAGCGACTCGAAGCGCTGGCCGAGGACCGGATCGACGACCTGCACGGCCGGCGAGACGCCCGGGCCAAGCAGGCCGGTGCCCGCTTCGCCCGTGCCTTCGTGCTCATCGTCCCCTTCGGCATGGCGCTGGCCGGGATGACCGTCGGAACCGGTCGGTCCGCGTACCAGGAGCCAGGGGCGCAGGCGATCGTGGCAGTGGCGATCGTGCTGGTCGTCGCCTGCTGGATGTGGGCCGGGCGGATCATGCAGATCCCCGAGGAAGAACGGGTCTTCGACTCGTGAACCGCATCGTGGTGGTGGCCGCCCTGGTCGGCGGGGCCGGATCGACGCTCGTGCTGTCGGAGCTCCGGTGGTTCAACCGCCGACCCCTGAGCGAGCGCATCCAGCCGTACGTGCCGGGTGGATGGCAGCTGTCGCGACGCCAGGGCCTGCTCTCGGTCGAGACCTTCCGAGATGTCGTGCGGCCACTGGCCGTCGCCATGGGCTCGCTCCTCGGTCAAGTGTTCGGGGTGAGGGAGGACCTGGCCCGACGGCTGATGAGGATCCACAGCCCGCTCGACCCCACCGCCCTGCGCCTGAAGCAACTGGCATGGGCTGCGGCGGTGTTCGCGGGCGCAGCGGTGTTCACCCTGACGATCGCTCCGCCACCCGTGTTCGCCACCCTCACGTTGCTGGGAGCGCCGCTGCTCACGTTCCTGGTCATCGAACAGCAGGTCATGAGCGCATCAGACCGATGGCAGCGACGGATCTTCCTCGAGTTGCCGGTGGTGGCCGAACAGATCGGGATGTTGCTGTCGGCCGGCTACTCGCTCGGCGGTGCGATGGACCGCCTCAGCCGACGTGGCCGCGGAACGTGCGCGCAGGACCTGGCCCGGGTGGGGCGGCGGGTGCGCCAGGGCCTCTCCGAGGCCGAAGCCCTCACGGAGTGGGCCGAGCTGGCCGACGTCTCGGCCCTGCACCGCCTGGTCGGAGTCCTCACCCTCAACCGCGACACCGGCGACCTCGGACGGCTGATCGCCGAGGAAGCCAGGGCGATCCGTCGCGAGGTCCATCGGGAGCTGATCACCCAGATCGATCGCCGGTCGCAGCAGGTCTGGATCCCCGTCACTGTCGCAACCCTCGTGCCCGGGACCATGTTCATGGCGGTCCCGTTCCTCCAGGCGATGCGGCTCTTCGGGTCGGGCTGACACCCATCCCGGCTGCCGCCCACGTTCACCCATCCCCAACCAACGAACCATCCACTCCCCAACCAAGCAAAGGACACACCACCATGATCACCCTCGCCCTGCCCATCCTTCTCGCCATCCGCTCCGGCGCCGCTTCCACGCTCGGGCGCGCCCACTCCGACCAACGGGGCGAAGGGGTGATCTCGGCTGCCATCGCGGTGCTCGTGATGGCCTTCCTGGGCGCTGCCATGTGGGCGGCGTTCGACACCATGTTCACCGACACCACGCAGCGGACCAACGACCAGGTCGACACCATCGGCGTGGAGAGCGGCCAGTAGAGCCCGTGTTCCTCCGGTCGGCTCTCGCCGACGGTGGGTGCAGCCGATCCGAGAGGGGCGCAGGTCTGCTCGGCACCGCCGCTGGCGTGGCCGTCTTCTTGGTCCTGCTCCTCTTCGCGCTGCAGCTGCTGGTGAACCTCTACGCGACTTCCACCGTCTCCGCCGCCGGGTTCGATGCGGCGCGGGTCGTGGCGTCCAAGGACGTCGATCACCACGACGCGGGTTCGGTCGCATCCGCCCGACAGCGGGCCGAGGAGCGCTTTCGCTCGCTCCTCGGCGAGGCCGGCCGAAACGCCACGCTCTCGTGGGCCGGCGACGCCGACACCGTGCGCCTGAGGGTGAGCCTCCAGACGCCGACGCTCCTACCCCGGGCGCTGGGCGACCTGGTGGCCTTCCGCCACATAGATCGCACCTTCGAGGTCCAGGTCGAGGAGCTGCGGTGACGAGGCGAAGGCTTGCCGACGAGGCCGGCATGGTCGGCGGCGTGGAGGTCCTGCCGTTCGGGTTCCTGATCTTCGTCGCGTTCGTGCTCGTGATCGCCAACGCCTGGGCCGTGATCGACGCCAAGCTCGCCGTCGAGTCCGCCGCGAGGGAGGCCGGCCGGGCCTACGTCGAAGCCCACGACGCCGGTGCGGCAGCCACCGCCGCCGACAGGGCCGCCCGGACAGCCGTGGCCGGCGCCGGGCGCGAGCCGAGTCGACTCACGCTCCAGGTCCGAGGAGGTCCGTACGAACGGTGCGCGGTGGTCGAGCACATCGCGTCCTACGACGTGGCCAGCCTCACCGTGCCGTTCATCGGGTCGTTCGGTTCCGGGTTCACCGTCACCGGTCGGCACCGCAGCGTCATCGACCCCTTCGCGTCCGGGCTGGGCCGGACCAACGGCTGTGGGATCTGACCGATGAGCCCCGCCATGGATCGGTCCGATCGGGGCAGCGTGCTGATGCTCATGCCCGCAGCGGTGCTGATCGTGGTGATCCTCGGAGCCATGGCGGTCGACCGCGCCGTCGTGTTCGGGGCCCAGCGGGATCTGATCGCCACCGCGCAGGCGGCTGCCAACGACGCCGCGTCGCTCGGCGTGAGCATCGACCACCTCCGGTCCGACGGTGAGGTCGAGGCCGACATCGCCGCCATGGAGGCAGCCGTCGACACCGCCATGGTGGCGGCCGAGCCCGGTACCACCGTGTCGTGGTGGCTGGAGGGCGACGAGGTCGTGGTCGAGCTCGCACGCGACGTAGCGCTCGTGTTCTCGCCCGGAGTCCCGGGAGCCCCACGCAGCCAGGAGATCACCGCCAGGGCCTCTGCGGAGCTGCGTCTCTCGGATCCTTGAGACTCTTGTGCTGTTTGATGTCTTTTCATAGTATCCAGTAGATGATCGAAGGCATGACCATCCAGGTCCTCACCGGAGTCGACCGACCGGTGGTGGTGAAGTCGGCCACCACGCCCGAGGCCCGCGAAGCCCTGCAGCGCGAGGCCCAGCGCTTGGGGACGGCCCGCCACCCGGGTGTGGTCGAGGTGGCTTCTTCGAGCACAGATCGGCTCGAGATCGTCTGGGTCGGCGTCCACACGCTCGAGACCACCAAGCTCGCCGTTCCGGCTGCCGCAGCCGTCCTGGCAGCGGTGGCCCAGACGGTGGCCGACCTCCACGCCATTGGCGTCGTGCACGGGCGGCTCGACCCGAGCCACGTGATCCTCACCGGCGAGGGCCGACCCGTGCTGTGCGGGATGGTGGGTCCGAACCCGGCCGACGTCACCATCGGTCCCGCCGACGACGTCGGAGCGCTGGGCCGGTTGATCGACCACCTCGTCGGGCCCGAGGCCGAGCCCGAACCGATCCCGGAACGGCGTTGGGCCCGTCGCACCTGGTCCGGCTACGACCGGCGGGCGCTCCAGATGCTGGCCGACCGCGCATCGCATGACGATCCGGCCCGACGGCCCACCGCCCGGGCGCTGGCCAACGCGATCGTCGAGACGCTGCCGGAAGCCCGGCTCCTGCCCCCGCCCGTCCAGGAGCCGGCCGAGGAGGTACCGCCACCGGACTCGTCGACCGAGACGGCCGATGCTCCCGCCGTCGAAGCAGGGGTCGATGTCGAAGTAGAGGTCGATGCCGAAGTAGAGGTCGATGCCACCGGCACGCCCGACACCATCGACCGGCCCGAACCCACCAGTCGGCCCGAACCTTCCGACGGCGACGATCGAGATCGGCGGCGCGCCAGCGGCGTGAGGCCCTACGTCGACGTCGACATCCCGCCACGGCCGCCGGAGCGAGTCCACCCGACCCCGACGCGCGAACCGAGCCCAGACCGCTTCGCGGTGGGCACCGGTGCGGTCTCCGCCGGGCGGCCCGAGGAACCAGGGTTCAGGGAGGACGAGGAGCTACCGAGCCAACGGCGTGGCGGCGTGCTGGTCGCCATCGCCGTCGCGATCGTCGCCCTGGCCGCGGTGTACGTGGCCACCCTTCCGCCGGGCGATGGTCCCTTCACCCCGACCGACTCGGCGGTCTCGGCGGCGATGGACCCGCCGACGACCACCGCCACCACCACCTCGGCCACCACCACCTCGGCCACCGCCTTCGAGGTGGCCGAGGTCGAGGAGTCGGGGACCACCTACGCCGTCGGCGAACCGGGCGACGTGGTGGCCGTGGCCGACTGGGACTGCGACGGGGTCGCCACCGCCGGCGTCGTACGGCCGAGCACGGGTGAGATCTTCATCTTCGATCGCTGGGCCACCTCCGAGGATCCGGTGGTCAACACCCCGGCGCTCACCGTCGCCGATGCCGGATCGCTGCTCCCACCTCCCGACGGGGGTCCGTGCAACGTCGGGTTGCGCCTGTCCGACGGTCGGACCCTGAGCCTGGTGAGCAAACGGGGAGACGGGTCCGAGCCCACCTCCTGGACGGTCGGGGAGGTGCAGTCGTGAACGACTCGAGCGAGCGCGTCGACCTGCCACCGGCGGTCGTGGTACCGATCCTGTTCCTCCTCATCGGAACGCTCCACCTGGCCGGACCTGGCGCCGCTCTCCCCTCGCCGGTGCTTTCGGCCGAGGCCTGGGAGCGATGGGGCGACGCCGAAGCTCCGGTCGGCCTCGCCTTCGCTGTGCTGCGGTCGCTGGCCCTCGTGACCTGCTACCACCTCCTCGCCATGCAGCTGGTCGCGATGGTGGCGAGCGTCGTCGACCGACCGGGTCTGCTGGCGCTGGCCAACCGGTTCACCCCGCCTCCGTTGAGGACGAGTGCCCGCCGGCTGGCAGGCATCGGCCTCACGGCCGTCACGTCCATGACCGCATCGACCGCCATCGCCGGGGCGTCCGAACCGGCGCCCGGCACCGCCGTGCTCCAGGTGATCGACGTGGGTCCGGGTTCGGGGACGGCCGTCATCCGGGTCGAGACCGCTGGGGTGACCGAAGAGGCCGATGCGGCGCCGGCCGCAGAACCGGACACAGCGCCGGCCACGGCACCCACCGCCGAGCCGGCGCGTCAGCGCGTGGTCGAGCCCGGCGACCACCTGTGGTCGATCGCGAGGGCCGAGGTCGCTGCGGCCACCGGTGAGGCGCTCGATCCGGCGATCGAGCGCTACTGGGAGCGGCTCGTGCTGGCCAACCCACAGCTCATCGACGCCGACCTGGTGTTTCCCGGCGACGTGATCGTGCTGCCGCCGCTGGGCCAGACTGGATGAAGCCCGCACCAGGCGGGCACTCGGCCCCGAGCCGATGATCCCCCGGAGGTGCCGACCAGATGGTCCTCTCCACCCAACAGATCGAGAGCTGGGAACGAGACGGGTTCCTGGTGGTACCCGACGCGGTCGAACCGGATCGATGCCGCGAGCTCAGGCGGCGGGCGCTCGAGATCGTCGACGAGTTCGACGCCTCCACCGTGTCGATCTTCTCCACCAACGAACAGGACCGCACGTCCGACGACTACTTCCTGGCGTCGGGCGACAACATCTCGTGCTTCTTCGAGGAGGGCGCCTTCCGGATGGACGGCAGCCTGGTCCAGTCGAAGGAGCAGTCGATCAACAAGCTCGGCCATGCCATGCACGACCTGGACCCGGTGTTCGACTCGTTCAGCCGCCAGCCGATCATGGCCGAGATCGCCGCCGACATCGGGTTCACCGATCCGCGCCTGCTCCAGTCGATGTACATCTTCAAGCAGCCGCGGATAGGTGGCGAGGTCACCTGCCACCAGGACTCCACCTTCCTCTACACCGACCCGATGTCGGTGGTCGGATTCTGGGTTGCCGTCGACGACGCCACCATCGAGAACGGGTGCCTGTGGGCGCAACCCGGGGGCCACCGTGGCCCGCTGCGCAAGCGCTTCGTCCTCGACGACGAGAACGGCACCCGGTTCGACCAACTCGACTCCACGCCGTTCCCCGAGCCGGGATCGCCCGACCTGGTCCCGATCGAGGTCCGGGCCGGCACGCTGGTGCTGCTCCACGGCCTGCTCCCGCACTGGAGCGACGTGAACCGCAGCGAGCGCAGCCGCCACGCCTACACCGTCCACCTCATCGACGGCTCGGCGCACTACCCCGACGAGAACTGGCTCCGCCGCGGGCCCGATCTACCGCTGAGGGGCTTCGAGCGCTCGACCGTCCACTGAGCCGAACCGGCCGGTTCAGACCGCGGCGGGACGACGGAGGCTGATGTCGTTGCAGGCCTCGCAGACCTCGGCGGGGATGATGCCCACGCGCATCAGCAGGGCGAAGATCTTGCAGCCGAGGCAGAACCCGAGCAGCGACTCGAGCGACGCCGCCACGGTTATGGCCCCCACCAGCACGTAGGCCGCGGTGATGGCACCGAAGCCGAAGTGGGCGACGGCCGCGGCCACCGACAAGGTTGCACCGATTCCTTGGGCGAAGCGCTTCGGCGGGCCGGGCACGAGCCGTGCCTCGACGCCCAGGCGCGGGGTCACCACCCGGGTTGCGAACTGGCCGAGCGGACTGAGGGTCGGGCCGGTGAGCACCCTCGCCAGGAACCCGTAGGCCAGCAGGGCGATGAGCCACGGTTGCCGGCCGACCAGGATCTCCAGGGTCAGAACGACGACGCCGCCCGCCACCAGCCGGGCCGACACCTCGTTCACCGGGTTGGGGAAGGCGAACAACCTGCGCATGACCTGATGCTACCGACCGGGCCGCAATACCCGACAAGATCGATCAAGAATTCGTCGGGAGCCGGCGGCTACTCGGTGGCGGGGTCGGGGGGCGGATCGCCTGAGCCGAACTCCTCGTCGACCGCCGCCGATGCGGCCGCTCCCCCGTCGAGCTCCTCGGGGGTCATCAGAACGTCTCGCGCCTTCGAACCGGTGGACGGGCCCACCACGCCGCGCTCCTCGAGCAGGTCCATGATGCGGCCGGCCCGGGCGAAGCCGACCCGCAGCTTGCGCTGGAGCATCGACGTGGAGCCGAGCTGGCTGCGGACCACCAGCTCGGTGGCCTGGGCCACCAGGGCGTCGTCGTCGTCACCGCCGGCGCCACCGCCCGCCCCGGACGAACCGGAGCCGAAGGTCGACCCGGCCGTGTCGTCGTCGGACCCCTGGACCTCGTCGGCGTAGTCCAGCTCGGTGGCCTGGCGCTTCCAGAACGCCGCTATCGAACGGACCTCTTCCTCGGTGACCCACGATCCCTGGATGCGCTGGGCGATCGACGAAGACGGCCCGAGCAGCAACATGTCGCCCTTGCCCAGCAGGCGCTCGGCCCCGGTCTGGTCGAGGATCACCCGGGAGTCGGTGGCGCTGGAGACCGCGAACGCGAGGCGGGCCGGGACGTTGGCCTTGATGAGACCGGTGATCACGTTGACCGACGGCCGCTGGGTGGCGATCACCAGGTGGATCCCGACCGCCCGGGCCATCTGGGCGAGTCTGGCGATCGACTCCTCGACGTCTCGGGCGGCCACCATCATGAGGTCGGCCAGCTCGTCGATCACCACCAGGATGAACGGCATCCGCTGGTAGTTGGTGACCGACTCGGCCTCGGGCCCGAGCAGCTCGGCGTTGGGATCGGCGAGGTCTCCCCGGTCGAACGCCGCGTTGTAGCCGGTGATGTCGCGGAAGCCGCACTCGGCCAGCAGGTCGTAGCGGCGCTCCATCTCCCGCACCGCCCAGGCCAGCGCGTTGGCCGCCTTCTTGGGGACGGTGACCACCTCGGTGAGCAGGTGGGGCAGCTTGTTGTACTGCCCCATCTCGACCCGCTTGGGGTCGACCAGGATCATGCGCACCTGATCGGGGGTCGAGCGCATGAGGATCGACGTGAGCAGCGAGTTGAGGCAGCTCGACTTGCCGGCACCGGTGGCGCCGGCGATGAGGATGTGGGGCATGGCCGCGAGGTTGGCCATGATCGACTTGCCGTCGATGTCGCGCCCGATGGCCACCTCCAGCGGGTGGGTGGCGGCGCGAGCCTCCGCGCTGGTGAGGATGTCGCCCACCGTGACCAGCTGCTTGCGGACGTTGGGTATCTCGACGCCGATGGCCTGCTTGCCCGGGATCGGCGCCAGGATGCGGACGTCGGGCGTGGCCATCGCGTACGCGATGTCCTTGTGGAGGCTGGTGACCCGGGCCACCTTCACCCCCGGACCCAGCTCCAGTTCGTAGCGGGTGACCGTGGGCCCGACCGTCATGCCCACCAGGCGGGTCTCGACCCCGTGCTCTGCGAGGGCGTGCTCCAGACGGATCCCGGTCTCCTTCACCGCGCTCTTGTCGACCGACTGGCTGCCGGACACCTCGAGGAGCTTCGACGGCGGGAGCTTCCAGCCCGAGGCCTGTGCGCCCGGCGGGAGCGAGATCTCCAACTGGGTGGGTGCCACCTCGGTGGCCGGATCGGGCGTGATCTTGGGCTTCCGGCTCCGCTTGGGCTTCGGCGGTGCGGCGTCCGGATCGGCGTCCTGGTCGTAGAAGGGCGCCGGGGTCTCCGGCACCGACGGCTCGACCGCGACCTCGGAGTCCGACCACAGCGGACCCTCGGTGAGCGGAGGTGCGCCACGCTCCACCGCGTTCGGGTCCCGGTCGGCGTTCAGCTCGAACAGGCCGCTGAGCGACCGGCGGAGCGCGTGGCCCACCGGCCTCGCCCCGGCTGCGACGCCGGCCGCGGTGAGGCTCACGACGTAGGCCACGGTGGTCCGCGTGACCACGAGGGCACCGGCGAAGGCAAGGGCCGACAGGACGACCGCCGATCCCGCCGTTCCGAGCGCGGCCTCCACCGGACCGCCGATCATCGCTCCGAGGTAGCCGGCGCTGTCGGCCAGTGCGTCGCGGCCGTCTCCCAGCGCCGGGGATTCCCGGATCAGGTGCAGGAGCCCGAGCCCGGCCACGCCGAGCAGCGTGCTGCCGAGGACGAAGCGGGCCAGCGGGTGGTCGCCGAGGTCTTCGTCGGGGATCCGACCCGCGGCGACGCGGGTGGGGTCCTCCGGTTCGATCGCCGGCGCCGTGGGCTCGGGGATCCCCCGGATCAACAGAGCACCCACCGCCGCGAAGAGTGGCGGAGCCACCACTCGAGCCGCTCCGACGAGCGTGCCCACCAGCTCGGCGGTACCCCGCCCCACCGGACCTCCGGCCCCCGCGTAGATGCCCAGGCCAGCCACCACGCCCAGCACCACCAGGAAGATCCCGGCGAAGTCGGCGCCGTGACCCCGACTGGCGGCGCCAAGTGCGTCGAGGGCCCTCACCGTGAACGGAGTGGGATGGGGCGGAGCCTTCCGGGCGCGTGAAGCGGTGGCCGTGGCGCGTGGCGCCGTGGAGCGCTTGGCGGTCGACTTCGCGGCCGGCTTCTTCTTGGCTCCCGTGGTTCGGGCCGTGCCTCTGGTGGCGGTCACAGTGCCTTCGACGCTACCAGCGCCATGGTCCCGATCCTGGGAGGGGCAAGGGCCGGCGACGGGCGCTGGCACCCGGCGGTCAGCCGACCAGGAAGCCGTCGCAATCGCCGTAGGTGAGTAGGTTGATCGCCTCGCTGGCGGCGTTCAGCACGGGCCAGACGTCGTCGTCGCCGAACTCCGAGGGACCGCCGGCCACGATGCCCGCCACGATGTCGCGCTGGGCCTGCCCGCTGTCGCGGAGCTCCTGGGGAAAGCGGTCCCAGTCCGGCATCGACGTGTCCATCACCTGCAGCAGCATCACCGCGTCGGCGTACACGGCCGTGGGACGAGCCTCCCAGGCCGGGGTCACGAACGACCCCGGCGAAGCTGGATCGTCGTAGGCCAGCGCCGACGCGGTGCGGTGCAGCACCTCGGTCTGCTGGTCCAGCTTGGCCAGGTCGACCACCTCGTACTCATCTCCGGGCGTGTGGTAGCAGGGCCCGGTGGAGTCCGAGAAGAACACCGTCGGCACGTTCACCCCGAGGAACGACGCGTAGTCGCTTCGGAAGAGGCCGAAGATCGCGCTCAACTGCACGCCGGCCAGCGTCGAGGAGGAGTAGGCGGCATCGACGGCAGCCTCGAGCGGGGCCCCGCCGCTGCCCGCTCCGATGGCGAAGGTGGTGTTGCGAAGCGTCGGCAGGAGGTTGGCGCCCTGGATGTCGAGGTTGATGTACGCCACGGTCTGCGCGAGCGGCACCACCGGGTTGTTCACGTAGTACTGCGAACCGAGCAGCCCGTCCTCCTCGGCGTCCCACAACGCGAACACCACGGTGCGGTCCGGCGGATCGGCCCGGAAGCGGACGGCCATCTCGAGCACCATGGCGGTACCGGTGGCGTTGTCGGTGGCTCCGTTGCAGATGGTGTCGCCGGCGATGTCGCCGCAGTGGGCGTGGTGGTCGTAGTGCGCCCCGATGACCACGTACTCGTCGGGCCGGGTGGTTCCGGTGATCTGAGCGATGACGTTCACGCCCTCGGGGAACTGCTGCTCGAACGCGGCATCGCCCACCTCGCCGGGCACCGCGCCTTCGGCGACGAGGTCGAGGATGTCGATCACGTACTCGCGTGCCGCCACTCCGCCATCGGAGTGGTTGTCGCGTCCCCCCATGGAGTCCGACGACAGGATCTGGACGTGGACGTGGAGGCAGCCCGTGAGCAGCGTGGCCACCCCGAGGAGGGCCACGGCCCGGACCGTGCGTCGCACTGCTGTCATCGGATCGACCCCCCTGGTGGTTCGGTCCGCAGACACTACCCGCGGTCCGGGAACCCTCAGACGGACATCACCACCGGCACGATCATCGGGCGTCGCCGGGTGCGGTCGGAGACGAACTTGCCGGTGGACCGCCGCACGATCCGCTGGATCGACTCGATCTCGGCGTCTCCGTCCTCGAGTGCCGCCAGCACCGCGTCGGCCACCGTCTTGCGGGCCTCGTCGAGGAGATCCTCGGCCTCGGGGGCGTGGACCCAACCGCGGGTGATGATCTCAGGTCCGGTGACCAGTTCGGCGGCATCGTGGTCGATGGTCACCACCACGACCACCACGCCCTCCTCGGCCAGCACCTTGCGGTCGCGCAGCACCCCGTGGCCCACATCGCCGACGATGCCGTCGACGAACAGGTAGGGCGCCGGCACCCGGCCGTCGCGCTTGAGCCCCTTGTCGCCCAGCGACACGCGGTCGCCGTCC
>JAAZBK010000368.1 GCA_012513855.1 Acidimicrobiales bacterium | reverse complement strand
GAGTACTCGTAGGCCTCCTGGATCTTCTCGAAGAAGTCGGCACCGGTGCCCATGGGGATCTCGCGAACGTCGGCCCCGGCGAAGAGCGGCCCCCAGATGTGGATGGGGTACGACGGCGAGGGGACCAGGGCGGCGTCGCCCTGTTCCAGCAGGACCCACATGAGGTGGCTGAAGCCCTCCTTGGCGCCGATGGTCGATATGACCTCGGTGTCGGGATCGAGCGCCACGCCGAAGCGCCGCAGGTACAGATCGGCCACGGCCTCGCGCAGCTTGGGGATCCCCCTGCTCGACGAGTAGCGGTGGTTCCGGCTGTTGTGGGCCGCCTCGGCCAGCTTCTCCACCGCCACCTCGGGCGACGGCAGGTCGGGGTTGCCGAACCCCAGGTCGATCACGTCGTGACCCTGCCTACGTGCCTCGATCTTGAGTCCGTCGATGATCGTGAAGACGTATGGGGGCAGACCGGTGATGCGACGGAACTCCATCCTCGCAACCTACCCGGGGGCGATCGGCCGCTTCTGCCAGTATCGGTCCCATGGCAGAAGGATCCGACGCGTCGTCCGAGTTCGTCCCCGTGGTGGTGGAGATACCACGCGGCAGTCGCAACAAGTACGAGATCGACCACGAGACCGGTGAGATCTGGCTGGACCGCCGCCTCTTCTCCGCCACCGTCTACCCCGCCGACTACGGCTTCGTCGATCACACGTTGGGCGAGGACGGCGACCCGCTCGACGCCCTGGTCATCATGGAGGAGCCCACGTTCCCCGGTTGTCGGGTCCGGGCCCGGCCCGTCGGGGTGTTCTGGATGGAAGACGACGCCGGGCCCGACGCCAAGATCATCTGCGTTCCCTACGGCGACCCGCGCTGGGGGCACGTGCAGGACATCGATCAGCTACCCGATCACCTCAAGGACGAGATCGGGCACTTCTTCGACGTCTACAAGCAGTTGGAGCCCGGCAAGTTCGCCAACACCAAGGGGTTCGAGGGACGGGTCCAGGCCGAGCAGGAGATCGAGATGAGCCGGCAACGGGCCCTGGGCACCGAGTTCGAGTAGGCCACGGACCTCAGGTACGGGCCGAGGCGAGCAGCGCGGCCCCCCACGCGCCCGCCCGCTCGCCCAGTTGGGCGGCCACGATGGGCACCTCGTCGCGGTGGTCGGCGCCCATGATCACCCCGTCGAAGGCCCTCCGGATGGGGTCGATGATCAGCTCGCCCACTTCGGCGAGCCCGCCGCCTATCACCACCACCTCGCTGTCGAGCACGTTCACCAGGTTGGCCAGGCCCTGGGCCACCCACCACGAGAACTGCCCGATCACCGCCAGCGAGTCGGCGTCGCCGTCGGCGGCCGCCGCGGTGACGTGCTCCCCCTCGATGGCGGCGAGGTCGCCACCGGCCAGGGCGACGAGCGCGCCGGCCCGGCCCTGCTCAGCAGCCTCCCGACCCATGCGGCCGAGCGCGAAACCGGACGCGTACTGCTCCCAGCAGCCCAGTCGTCCGCATCGGCACAGGTGTCCGCTCGGCTCGATCATCATGTGGCCGGGCTCTCCAGCGAACCCGTGCGCTCCGCGCAGGACCTGGCCCTTGACCGTCAGACCCGCACCGATGCCGGTCCCGAGCGTGACGGTGAGCGAGTGGTTGGCCCCCCGGGCGGCGCCTCGCTCGTGTTCCGCCCACCCGGCGCACGTCGCGTCGTTGTCGACCACCACCGGCAGGCCCACCGCGTCGGCGACGGCCTCGGCGATCCCGACGTCGACGACCCCCTTGAGGTTCGGTCCGTAGCGGAACACTCCGGCGCGGTCGACCAGGCCGGGCATCCCCACCCCGACGGCGGTGACCTCGGCCGCGGGATCCACCTCCCGAGCCGACGCCTTCAGCTCTTCGACCATCGAGGCCATGCCCGCCACCACGTGGTCGGGTCGGGGCCGCTTCAGCACCACCATGGGCGCGTCGCTCGACGGGTCGACCACCACCCCGAGCAGCTTGGTGCCACCGAGGTCCAGCCCGCACACGACCCGGCTCATCGAGCCACCTCCAAGATCGCCGCGTGCTCGTCACCCACGGCGGCGGCCCAGTCGGCGACCTCGGGGCGATCGGTGACCACGATCATCTGGACGTGATCGGTCAGGCGCACGAGGCGCGACATCAGATCGACGCTCTCGTCGGGGTCGAGCACCGCGAAGGGGTCGTCGAGGACCACCGGGAGCTGCCCGGCGGGCCCGTCGGCACGTGCTCCGGCGATGGCCACCATCGCCTCCCAGTGCATCGCGTCGACCAGCTCGTGGCGGTCGCGGAACGACCTGACCGGCTCTGCGTCTTCGGGGGCCACGTCTTCGGAGGCGATGTCTTCGGATCCCTCCGGCTCAGCGGCCCCGGTGCCTTCACCCGACTCGTCGGGAGGTGCCTCCGGGGTTGCCGCGGTTGCCGCCGCTTCGGCGGATTCGTACGTGTCCATCGGTGCGCTGCTCTCGACCACGTCGACGAACGCTACGGGCGGCTCGGCCATGTCGGGAAGCCGGGGCATCTCGGGTACGTCGCTCCGACCCTCGGCGGCAGCCGCTTCGAGGACCGTCAACGCCTCGCCCAGAGCATCGATCGCTGCCACCAACTCGGCTCGACGGCGCTCGGCTCGGGCGTTGGAGGCCAGGATCTGACGGGCCTTGTCGGCCAGTCGGGACTCGGGGATGTCGGACGTCGCGTCGTCGAGTCCGGCGCCGATCAGGGCCGCGGTCAGCCCGGCCACCTCGGCCACCGGCTCGTAGGGCGCGGTGATGGCGCGCAGGTCCGCCTCCACCCCTTCTCCCGTGGGTTCACGGCCCAACACCGCCTCCACCCGGGAGACCAGCTCGCTCTCGCTCTGCTCCAGCCGAGCCCTCCGGTGACGTCGACCCACCGCTCCGGGGATCGCGTCGAGCTCCGCCCGGCACACCGCCAGCTCCTCGCGGGCGGCCTCGAGGGCCGCGTGTTCGGCGGTCATCTCCGGATCATCGGTTCGCTTCGATGCGCTCATCAGGTAATCGACCCAGGAGTCGAAGCCGACGCCGTTGAGCAACTGCTCCTCCTCGGCCTCGGCTTCGGCCAGCTGCCGGCGGGCGCGCCCGCCGCCGAAGCGCCGGTCGACCTTGTCGGACGCCTCGATGTAGGCGGCGTGCGCCGCCTCGATCCGCGCCACCATGTCCTCGTCGAGGTGCGGTCTCGACAGCTCGTCCTCCGCGGCGGCCACCGCGTCCTCGGCCCGCCGCACCGCCTCGATGGCGGCGCTCTCCTCCTCGGTGGTTCCCAGAGCGAGTCCCTTGCGGTCCTTCTCCAGGTCGTGCCACGCGTCGGCCAGCACGCCGGCCTCGCCCTTCGGAACCAAGGCGGGAGCCTCGTCGAAGGCGGTGAGCGCCGCGGCCACCCCCGACAGATCGGCCACGTCGATGTCGCCGGCCAGTTGCTCCAGCTCCTGGCGTCGACCCCTGAGCGACTCGATCCGGAGCTGGAGGGCAGTGGTCCGCGTGGCAGCGGGAGGATCCGGTTCGGGATCCGCCG
>JAAZBK010000367.1 GCA_012513855.1 Acidimicrobiales bacterium | reverse complement strand
GCCAGCGCTACGAGGGTGCCGCCGCCGAGCAGCGGCAGCGAACGGCGGCAGCGGTCCGATCGGCCGGAGCCGACCACCTGGTGCTGCGCTCCGACCGCGACTGGCTGCTCGACGTGGTGCGCTTCGTGGTGTCGCGCCGCGAGCGCGTGCACGCCCGTAGAGCCGGATGGGGTGCCCGATGACCGTGATCGCCTTCGAGTTCATGATCCCGGTGCGGCTGTGGCTGCTCCTGGCCGTGGCGGCACTGGCCGTCGCCTACGTGGTCGCGCACCTGCGCAGCGGCAGGTACGCGGTCCGGTTCACCAACCTCGCCCTGCTCGACAGCGTCGCCCCCGACCGGCCGGGCTGGCGGCGGCACGTGCCGGCGGTGCTGATGCTCCTGGCCCTCACCGGGATGGTCGGAGCGTTCGCCAAGCCGGCCACCGACAAGCGGGTGCCTCGTGAGCGGGCCACCATCGTCATCGCGATCGACACCTCGCTGTCGATGGACGCCACCGACGTCGCCCCGACCCGACTGGCTGCGGCCCAGGCTGCGGCCAAGGAGTTCGTCGACCTGCTCCCCGAGCGCCTCAACGTGGGACTCGTCACGTTCAACGGCATCGCCAAGATCGCGGTTCCACCCACCCAGGACCGCGAGGAGCTCCACGCCGCCATCGACCAGCTCCGCCTGGGCGAGCGGACGGCCATCGGAGAAGCCATCTACGCCTCGCTGGATGCCATCGGGGTCGACACCCGCGATCCCGCCCAGCTGCCCGACGGCACCGGCGAGGTGCCCGAGCCCGAAGGAGACGACGGCTCCTCCGACGACGACGAGATCCCGGCCCGGATCGTGCTGATGAGCGACGGCTCCACCACGGTCGGACGACCCGACGCCCAGGCGGCGGCGGCCGCCAAGCGGGCGGACGTACCGATCTCGACCATCGCCTTCGGCACACCCGACGGCGTGATCGAGATCGAGAACCAGCCCGGTCCGATATCGGTGGCGGTGAACCCGGAGGCCCTGGCCGCCATAGCCAACGCCACCGACGGCACCGCCTTCACCGCCGCCACCGGCGATGAGCTGAAGGCGGTGTACGCCGACATCGGCTCGTCGGTGGGCTACACCACCGAACTGCGCGACATAACCGGCACGTTCATCGGTGGTTCGCTGGTGCTCCTCTTCGGGGCAGCCGTGCTGTCGCAGCTCTGGTTCAGCCGGCTGCCCTGACCTGGGCGGGCATCGCCGGACGTTGCCCAGGGAAGACCGCGTCGGCAATCGCACGGTGAGTATGGTTCTGCCCACCTGACGTGAGATGAGCCGGGGGCTCCGCCATGACCACAACCTCGATCCGCCGGCTGCTGATGTCCCTGATCCTGGCATCGGGCACGTGGTTCGGATCGGCCGGCGTCGCCGCCGCCACCGCTCCCACCAGCACGACGACGCCGACCACCGCCACCACCTCCGCCGTCACCCCCACCACCTCGGCTTCGGTCACCATCGAACGGCCGCCCAACCCCGACGACGGGTTCCAGACCGACGACGTGCGGGAGTTCATCGAGGACAACACCATCCCGATCGTCCTGGTGGTCGGGCTGATACTGGTGGTGGCGATGTGGCGCTTCATCAGCCGCCCGTCGAAGCTGAAGTTCTGACCGAGCCGCGCTAGCTCGACTTCTCGCTGACCACCTTGCTGGAGCCGCCGGGCTGCATGGTGACGCCGTAGAGCAGGTCGGCTGCTTCCATGGTCCGCTTCTGGTGCGAGACGATGATCAGCTGGGCGTCGGAGCGGAACTCCTGCACCAGGCCGAGGAACCGCGAGAGGTTGACGTCGTCGAGCGCAGCCTCGACCTCGTCCATCACGTAGAACGGGCTGGGCCGGGCACGAAACACGGCGAAGAGGTACGCCAGGGCGGTGAGCGAGCGTTCCCCACCCGACAGCAGCGAGAGCTTGCGGACGTTCTTGCCCGACGGACGAGCCTCCACCTCGATGCCGGTGGTGAGGAGGTTCTCGGGGTCGGTGAGCTTTAGCCGGCCCTTGCCGCCCGGGAACAGCATCTCGAACAGCTGGGTGTAGTTCTGGGAGACCTCGGCGAACGCGGCCGAGAAGACGCTGATGATCTCGGCATCGATGGCCCGGATCACCTTCGACAGGTCACGTCGGCTGGTGCGCACGTCTTCGAGCTGGCCCTCGATGAACTCGTTGCGCTCCTGGAGCGCCTGGAACTCCTCCAGTGCCAACGGGTTGATGGGACCCATCAGGCGCAGGTCGCGTTCCAGCTCGCGGACCCGCACCGGGGCCTTCACGCCCTCGGCCAGCTCTGGAGCCGGCGCCGCCATGGCCGCCTCGGGTTCGGTGTCGAGGTCGCGACGCAGGGCCTCCACCGCGGCCTCGAGGCGCATGCGGGTCTCGGCCTCGTCGATCTCCACCCGTTGGGACCGCTCACGGATCCCTGCCAGGTCCTGCTCGGCCTGCGACCGCTCCTTGCGCAGGGCCTCCAGGCGGGAGGTGACGGCGCGGGTGGCGTCGGACTGCTGACGACGACGCTCCCGCAGCCCCACCAGCTCGGCTTCGATCAGCTCCAGGCGGGCCGCCACGTACTCGCTCAGAGCGGTGGTGGCGGCGCCCCGACGGTCCAGCTCGACCCGCCGCTTCTCGGCCTCCCGACGCTCGACCTCGTGGCGCGACAACCGCTCGTCGATCTCGCCCTGACGGCGCTCCAGGCCCTGACGACGCTGTTCGAGGCGGGCAGCCTCGACGTCGAGCTCGTTGCGCGACCTGGTGAGCGCCCGGGCGCGCTCGTCGATCCGGGCCCGGGCCTCGTCCATGGCGCGGCCCTGGTCGGCCAGTGCCGCCTCCTCGGCCTCCAACGCCGGCAATCGGGCGCTCAGCTCCTCCATGCGGGCGACGTCGCGGCGGGCACGCTCGTCGAGCTCCACCACCTGGTTCCGCAGACCTTCGAGGTCGTTGGCCGCGTCGGCGCGATCTCGATCCAACCGCGCGAGAGCCTCGGCTGCCGCCTTGCGTCGAGCGGCATCGCGTTCAAGCTCCTTGGCCAGCTGGGCCTCGGCCTGTCGGGCCGCCTGGAGCGTGGCCCGACAGCCGGTGACCGCGGTGCGGGCGACGTCGGCCACCTCGGCGGCCTCCGAGGCACGGGACCGTGCCTCTTCCAGCGCGGCGCCGGTGGCTCCCGACCCGCCCGAACCGAGGCGCCAGCCGGTGGGACCGAAGCGATCGCCCGAACGGGTGACCACCACCGAGCCGGGGTCGGCCAGCGACGCGTCGACCGCGGACGCCCAGTCGCCGGCCACCACGGCTGAGCCGACCAGCGCGTCGAGGAGCTCGTCGACGCCGTCGCGGATCCCTCGAACGTGAGCGCGGACCCGTTCGCCGCCCGACGACGACGCCGGGATCGACCGGGCGGCGCCCAGCGCCACCACCGCCCCGCTGGCGTTTCCGTCGCGCAGCTCCGAGAGCGCCCGCCGGGCCGTGTCGACCGAATCGACCACGACCGCGGCGATGGCCTCACCTGCGGCAGCCTCGAAGGCGTCTTCCCATCCCGGATCGACCTCCACCAGGTCGAGCAGGGTGCCGACCACGCCGGGAACGCCTGCCAGGCGCTCAGCTCCGGCCGCGGCTCGGGCCTGGTCCAGCGCCTGGGCGAGAGCATCGGCCCGTGCGCTCCACGTGTGCCGTTCGGCGTCGGCGTGGCGAGCGGCCTCGTCGGCGGAGTCGAGCGCCAACTCGGCCGTGCGTCGCTCGGCCTCGGCCGCCTCGAGCCGGCCGGCCAGGGTCGAGACGGGCCCGGTGCCGTCGGCCGCCCCGCTGCCCGTGCCCTCACCTTCGGTCGGGCCGGTGAAGGGTCCGTCCAGCTCGCCGCGGAGCCGCTGGTCCTCAGTGGCGAGCCGCTCGATCCGCTGTTCGAGGGCCTCGAGTCGCTTCCGGGCACCCTCGGACTCGCTGCCGCTCCGCTCCACGCTCGCCCGGACCGCGGCCAGCTCGCCACGCACCTCGGCCGCCGCACCGGTGACCACCGGAGCGCCGTCGGCCCACTCCCGCGTGAAGTCCGCCCGCGCCGCCGCCAGGTCTGCCTCGGCCTGCTGGAGCTCCAGCGACCGCGGTTCCAGCTCCGCGCCGAGCCGCCCGACGTCGGCCAGCTCCTGGTTGACCCGGGCCACCTCGGCCTCCAGCGACGCGACCACCGCCTGATCGACGAAGGCGCCACGGTCCCGCTCGATCCCGCGGCTGCGTTCGGCCAGCACCGCCGCCAGGCCGCGAGCCTTCTCGCGCAGGGACTCGAAGCGCACCAGGGCGTCGCCGAGCTGGTCTCCGCCGATCGCACCCAGCCGTGCCTCAGTGGCCATGACCTCGGTGTCGAGCTCCCGCAGCCGGGCCCGGACCTCTCGCTCGGCCCGCTCCAAGTCGGTCTTGGTGCCCTGGTTGGTCTGCATCTGCGACCGCAGACGGGTGAGCTCGAGCCCGGCCAGGTGGATGCGCAGGGCAGAGAGCTCCGCCACCACGTCTCCGTGCCGGCGGGCGGCGTCGGCCTGCTTCTCCAGCGGGCGCAACTGCCGCCGCACCTCTCGGAGGAGGTCCTGCAACCGCGTGAGGTTGCCCTCGGTGTTCGCGAGGCGACGCTCCGCCTTCTCCTTCCGTCGCCGGAACTTCAAGACGCCGGCCGCCTCCTCGATGATGAGGCGACGGTCTTCGGGACGGGCGTTCAGCACCGCGTCGATCTGACCCTGGCTGATGATGACGTGCTGCTGGCGACCGACGCCGGAGTCGGAGAGAAGTTCCTGGATGTCGAGGAGGCGGCACGGGACGTTGTTGATCGAGTACTCGCTGTCGCCGTTGCGGAACAGCGTTCGCGTGATGGTGACCTCGGTGAACTCGATGGGCAACAGACCGGCGCTGTTGTCGATGGTGAGCCCGACCTCGGCCCGACCGAGCGCGGGCCTCTTCTGGGTCCCGGCGAAGATGACGTCGTCCATCTTCTGGGAACGGACCGCGCTCGGCGCCTGGGCGCCGAGCACCCATCCGATGGCGTCGACGACGTTCGACTTGCCGCTGCCGTTGGGCCCCACCACGACGGTGACCCCCGGTTCCATCACGAGCGTGGTGGAGTCGGCGAACGACTTGAAGCCCTTGATTGTGAGCGATTTCAGGAACACGGGTACTCCGACGGCTTTCGGTCGAGCACGCTCAGACCTGGCAGGACTCGCACATGTAGACGGTCTTGTTGCCCATCCTCACCTTGGAGACCACCCCTCGACAGCGCTGGCAGGCTTGACCGTCGCGCTCGAAGACCTGGAGCTGGGGCGTCCAGCCCCCCGGGTTGCCGGCGAGGTCTGCGTACTGCCCGTCGGAGGTGGTCACGCCGCGGTGCTTCGCTCCCTCGTGGAGGGTCTCGACCACGGCGCGGAAGAAGCGCCGGATCTCCTGGGTCGAGAGCTCGCCCACGTCGCGGTCGGGGCGCAGGCCGGAGGCGTGGAGGATCTCGTCGGCGTAGACCGGACCGATGCCCGCCACGACCGTCCGGTCGAGCAGCAGGTTGCGGAGCTTGGTGCCGCGGTAGCGCAGGATCCGTTCTCCGAACGTGGTCCACGAGACCGGCTCGTCGAGCACGTCGAAGCCCAGGGTCTCCAGCTCGGGAACCGCGCTGGAGAGCTCGTCGAACGGGACGACGAACGCCTCCGCGCTTCCGCTGGTGTCGAGCAGCCTGAGCTGGCCACCCTGGGTGAAGGTGAGGACGGCCTTGGTGGCCTTGTCGACCGGATCCTTGGTGGCGTTGCGGCGGACCTGGCCGCCGTCGTGGATGTCGATCACGAAGGCGTCGCCCGTGTCCAGCTTGGCCACGAGGAGCAGGTCGCGCCGGATCACCGAGTTGATCTTGGCCCCCTCCAGGAGGGTGGTGAACTGCTTCTTGTTGGTGTGACGGGGGATCAGCCCCGACCCGGGCACGTCGACGGTCTTGATCCGCTTGCCCCCCACCTCGCGATCCAGGTCGCGTCGGATGGTCTCGATCTCAGGCTGTTCAGCCATCGGATTCCTCTCGTACGGGTTCTGACCCGCTCTGGGGGCCGAGCCGTAGCCACGCCTCTTGGGCGGCTCCCTGCTCGGCCGACTTCTTCGACCGCCCTGTCCCCGAGCCGATGGCGTCCCCGTCGAGGTACACCACCGCCTCGAAGGTCTTGTCGTGCTCGGGGCCGTGATCGGTTATGTCGTAGCTGATCCGGCCCTGGTGGTTCTGTGCGACCAGTTCGTGCAGGCGGCTCTTGTGGTCGGGCGTGCCGCCCGCGTCGAGGCGGGGGGCGACGAGCCGATCGACCAGCGCCTGGGCGTCTTCGAGCCCGCCATCGAGGTAGACGGCTCCGATCACCGCCTCCATGGTGTCGGCGAGGATCGACGGTCGGTCACGACCCCCGGTGGCGGCCTCGCCCTTGCCCAGGAGCAGCACCGGGCCGATGCCCAGTTCGGCCGCCATCTCGGCCAGCGCCGGGGCGCAGACGACCGAGGCCCGAACCCTGGACAGCTGACCTTCGTCGGCGTCGGGGATCCGCAGGTAGATGTCGTCGGTAACGACCAACCCGAGGACGGCATCGCCGAGGAACTCCAACCGTTCGTTGCTCTCGAACCCCGAGTGCTCAGCGCACCACGACCGGTGCGTGAGCGCCCGCCCGAGCAGGTCAGCGTCCTCGAACGTGTACTCGAGCCGTTCGAGGAACGTCGCCATGTGGTCGGCCGGGATCGGGAAGTTCAGCCTGGGCGCGTCGGACCGTGCCGGGGAGGTTTCGTCCTCTCCGGCACCGTCCTTCGAGCCGCGGCCCAAGGGCACTGCTACTTGCCGCCCAGCTTCTCGAACACGTAGTCGACGGCGTCGCGGACGGTCTTGAGGTCTTCGAGGTCTTCGTCCTCGATGCGGAAGCCGACCGACCGCTCACCGAGCTCCTCCTCGAGCTCCTCGACCAGTTCGATGAGCGCCAGGGAGTCTGCTCCGAGGTCGTCGTTGAACGAGTCGCCCTCGTTGATCCCGGACGGGTCGATCTCCAAGATGTCGGCCAGCCGGTCTCGGACCAGCTCGAACACCTCCTGTCGACTCATGGGTCCCTGTTCGACATGGGTCTCGGCGGGCACGTCTGTTCTCCTGCTTTTCGCGATTCTGAGCCGGGGTGACTGTAGCCGGTTCAAAACTTTGTGCGCTCGTGAAGGGAACGTTGGCGACCGCAGGGCCCGCCAGACCGGCATGATGGGCGGTCGAACCTGCCGCGTCGCCATGGAGACCAACGATGTCCGATCCTCGTCGCCCCGACGAAGAACCGCCACAAGGCCAAGGTGGATCACATCAGAACGCACCTGAAGTCGATGACGTGCACGGAGACGAGTTGAACACCGAGGAGATGGACGGTCGAGTGCCGGAAGGAGCGGCGGCGTCGTCCGGATTGGGCGGATCGGGCGGGTCGGGCGGGTCGTCCAGATCGGGCGAGTCGGGCGAGTCGGGCGAGTCGGTGGTGGACCGGGGCGATGAGCCCGACGGAGTTGATGACGACGCCGAATCGCCTGGATCCGCCGACGGCAACGCGGATCAGACCGACGACGCAACCGACAAGCCGCGCAAGCTCAGCCGGGAAGAGGCCAGGGAGGCCGCCGAGGCCGAGCGGCTCGCCGAGGAGCAACGAGCCCGCGAGGAGGCCCTGGAGCTGGCACG
>JAAZBK010000366.1 GCA_012513855.1 Acidimicrobiales bacterium | reverse complement strand
CCCACATGTCGAGGTCGAGGAGGACGCCGGGGGCGTACTTGCCGTCGTCGCCCTTGAGGGTCATCGACTCGTCGCGGCCCTTGGTGGCCACCAGGCGGAGGCGGAGGGCGCCGACGCCGGGAGCAGACGTCTCGGCCTTGTCGAGGACCTCGGACCACGCGTAGACGGTGTCGCCGGCGAAGGCTGGCGAGGTGTGAGCGCCGGCGTTGATGGCCGAGATGAGCTGGGCGTTGGCCAGGCCGTTGAACGACAGGGCACGGGCCATGGAGATGACGTGGCCGCCGTAGATGAGGCGGTTGCCGTCGGGGCGGGCCTCGGTGTTGAAGTGGACCTTGGCGGTGTTCTGCCACAGGCGGGTGGCCATCATGTGCTCGGCGTCGGAGAGGGTGACGCCGTCGACGTGGTCGATCTTCTCCCCCACCTCGTAGTCGCCGAGGCGGTGGGGCTCGCCGGCGGCGGCGAAGTCGTAGCTGGAGAAGTCCAACCCCGGCGGAATGACCAGGTTGGCCGGGTCGACCACCTTGGCCAGGTCGGGGACGACCGTCTCAGGAGCTGGGGCGTCGTGATCGCGCTTGTGGACCATGACCCACCGGGCCCAGTCGATGGCGACGTCGCCGTCCTGGTCGGTGGCGGTGGAGCGGACGTAGACCACACCGGTCTTGCCGTTCGAGTTCTCCTTGAGGCCGATCACCTCGGAGCTGGTCCGGAGCGTGTCGCCGGGACGCACCGGCTGGTGGAACCGCAACTCGGCGTAACCCAGGTTGGCCACCGCGTTGAGCGACACGTCGGGGACCGTCTTGCCGAAGGCGATGTGGAAGCCGATCAGCTCCTCCACCGGCGCCGGGCTGAGGCCGCTGGCGGCTGCGAACGCGGCCGACGACGGGAGCGCGAACCGGGTCGGGTACAGCGCGCCGTACAGGGCGCGGTCTCCCTCGGTGACGGTACGGGGAGTGGCGTGGTCGATGACCTGGCCCAGTTCGAAGTCCTCGAAGAAGTTGCCGGGGTTGGTCTTGCTCATGTCGTCCCTCAGGTCGGTGCCGCGGTGGTGGTCCGGCTCGAAGCTACAAACGACGCCCCGCCCGGCGACAACCGAGGACCGGCTGAGACGGTCGATGCACTCCCCCACCGGGTCGGCGTGCGGCACGCTGGTGGGGATGGAACCCGAGGGCCTGCCCGCCGCCGAGATCGTGCCGTTGCTGTCGGTTCCGCAGACCGACTTCGTGGCCGCACGTACGGCGAGGGTGAAGGAGCTGAAGGCTGCGGGCGACGGCGACCTGGCCCGAACGCTGGCCGGTTTGCGCAAGCCGACCCGGCTGGTGTGGGTGGTGGGTCAGATCGCACGCGAGGACCCGGAGCTGGCCGGCGAGGCGGTAGCCGCCGCGGAAGACGCCGAGGCCGCCACCACCGGAGCGGGCGACGTACGCACGGTCCTGGAGAGCTTCCGGGCCGTGGTCACTCGGGTCACGGCCGCCGTTGCGGAGGTGGATCCAACCGCCGACCGATCCTCGGTGGGCCTGGCCCTGCGAGAGGTTCTCTCGGACCCGACGGCCCGGCGGGAGTGGGCGCTGGGGTGCCTCCTCGCCTTGCCCAGCGACCGGCCCCCACCCACCGACGAACTGGCCCCGCGCCGCGCTCGACGCGAAGCGGAGAAGGCCGCCGCGGCGAGGCAGCGCCGCCCGGGCTCCGACGATCTGAACGGGGACACGAATGGGGACGGTGACGGAAGCGGGGACGGCGCCGACCGCAGCCGGCACCCGTCGGCCGAGACCGCAGCCGAGCGCAAGGCCCGCAAGGCCGAGGAGGCGGCCCGAGCCGCCCGGAGACGCGAGCACGAGCGGGCGGTGGCGAAGGGCCGCAAGCGCGTGGCCGACCTCGACGGCCGGCGGGTTGCGGCCGACGAGGCGGTGGCCTCGGCCCAGGCCGACCTCGACGACTTGGAGGCCCGCCTGGCCGACCTGGAGGCCGAGGTCGAGATCGGCCGTGCCCGCCTGACCAAAGCCGAAAGCCGGCTCGACGAGGCCGACACCGCCTTCGCCGAGGCGCAGGCGCAACTGGACGAGCTGGAGCAGGGCGCCGAGGACGACGGCTGACCCGGCCGCGCCGACCGAGCTGCGACGCAGGCGGTCAGGCCGGGTAGGCCACCACCTCGGTGGCCTTGACGCTGGCCCAGACCTCGACGCCCTCCCGCAGCCCGAGCTCGGCCACCGCGGCCGGGGTGATCTCGGCCACCAGGAAGACCCGGCCCGACCCGCCAGAGCCGCCCGATCCGCTCGGGGACCCGAGTCGGACCCGGACCCGGTCGCCGAGCAGGTCCATGTCGAGGATCGGACAGCGCCAGCGGTTGCGGGGGCTGCCCTCGGGCTCGCTGCGGTGCAGCGCCACCGCGGTGGGGGCGACGGTGGCCAGCACCGCTCCCCGGTGCTCCTCGGCCACGGTGACCACCTCCCCTGCGTCGGTGGTGATCGTGGTGCCGTCGGCGGAGCCGTGGAGGAGGTTGGTGCCGATCAGGTCGGCCACGTAGCGGGAACGAGGCCGCGACGTCACCTCCGCTAGTGGGCCCGTCTGGCCGACGCGGCCCGACTCGAGGATCACCACCCGGTCGGCCAGGGTCAGTGCGTCGACCGGATCGTGGGTGACCAGGAGGGTCGGCCCTTCGAAGGCGTCGAGGTGGCGCCGCAGGTCGCGCCGCACATCGACGCGGGTCCCGGCATCGAGTGCGGCCAGGGGCTCGTCGAGCAGCAGTGCGGCCGGATCCGCGGCGAGCGCCCGGGCCAGCGCTACCCGCTGGGCCTGGCCACCCGACAGCGACGCTGGCTTGAGACTCGCCCGATCGGCCAGTCCGAAGCGTTCCAACCACGCCGCGGCCCGGGCGTCGGCTGCCGCCGCGGCCACGCCCTGCGCCCGCGGCCCGAACGCCACATTGGCCCTCGCGCTGAGGTGCGGGAAGAGGAGGTGGTCCTGCTGGACGAACCCGAGGCGACGACGCTCCGGGACCACGAACCTGTCCGGCGGTGCATCGAGCACCACGCCGTCCAGGGTGATCGAGCCGCTGTCGACGGCCAGCCCCCCGGTGACCGCCCGCAGCAACGTGGTCTTGCCCGCGCCGTTGGG
>JAAZBK010000365.1 GCA_012513855.1 Acidimicrobiales bacterium | reverse complement strand
GATGCGATCTTCCATTTCCGTGCTCATGCCTCGACCCCCAGGTCGCTTCGCAGTTGTTCGAGGGCGCGGGCCACGTGGGTGCCCACCGCCGACTTCGAGAGGTCCAGCGCCGCCGCCACCTCCGTGTAGCTCCAGCCGCAACCGTGCACCAGGACCACCACCGTCCGCTGGCGGTCCGACAGCCGAGCCAGAGCCGGCGCCAAGCCCGGCTCGAAGGCCGAGGCGTGGCCGGTCCCGGGTACCGCCACCTCCGGGACCGGCACCGCCTCCAGCCGCCGGGTACGGGTTCTACTGGCGCCGACGCGGTAGAGGTAGCCGACCGGGTTGTCCATCTCGGTGACCTGTTCCCAGTTCTCCCAGGCCCACGCCAGCGCCTCGGCCACCGCGTCCCGTCCCGCCACCGGACCGCGCATGGCGCACAGGGCCCGTCGCAGCCGCGGTTCGGCGTCGGTCACGAAGACCGAGAACGCCTCCTTGCGATCTGCCACGGCCATGACCTCCACGACCCTAGAGAGCAACGAACCACCCGATCGGACGACATCGTCACCTTGAACCGGGTCCCAGGACATCCGCCTGCCCCGGGCCCCGCCTCAACCGAGCGGCTGATCGGTGCCCGGGTCCCGGAATCGCAGCAGGCTGATCATGCCCCACACGCCGAGCATGGCCATCGTGAGAAGCAGGACGACGGGAAGCGCGTCGAACCCCGCGTTCCACCTGGAGACCGCCCGAAGCTCGCGGGCCAGAGAGGCGGAGGGCTCCGCCCACCACGTGTCGAGAACGGCCCGGGATCCCTCCAGTTGGGCCAGGCCGGCGACCACCAGCAACGCCACCGGCGCCCACCGACCGACGAGGCGCGTGAGTCCTGCACCCACCGCAACGGCAAACGGAACGATGGCGATGAACAGGTACCTGCCTTGGAGGAAGGTGATGAAACCTGACATCTCGTACAGGTCCCACGATCGGTAGAGGACGAAGGCGAGCACGAAGACGAGCGGCGCGAGGAACACCGCCACCCGTGAACCGGTGAGGCCGTCGTCGGCGCCGAGACGACGAGGCACCAGGGCCGCGACGATGCCGAGACCGCTCAGGATCACCAGGAGGACCACGACCGGCCCCCTCAACTGCGCATCGAACACCGTCCCGAACGCGCCGAAGAACCGCTGCGGCAGGACGTCCCACGCAAACGTGAGTAGATGCCCGGGATCGGCCGCGAACCCATCCGATGGTCGCAACGACCCGTAGTAGTCGCTGTCGGTGGACGGTATGGGCGTTCCGTGACGGATCAGGTTCCTTATCCACCACGGTGATCCGAGCACCGCTCCTGTTCCCAGAGCGAGGATCGCCCGCCTGGCGACCAGGCGCCGGTCGGCCGAGCCCGTTCGAGCCAGATGGAGGTACGCCAGCCCCACCCCGGCGAGCAGGAACACAGAGCTCGAGATGGTCCAGAGGCAGATGGCCCCGACCGCTCCGATGAACCCCGCGGTGGAACGTCGAGCATCTCCTCCGATGACGCCGGCGACGAACACGGCGAGGACGGCGCCGGCGCCGATGGCCAACGGCATGTAGCTGACCGCGGCGCCGACGTGGAGCACCTGGGGCACGGCCAGCGTCATCACCGCGGAGGCCTTGGACGCGCTGGCGGAGGCTCCCAATCGCTCGGCCGCAACGTACGCTGCGAACGGCACGGGTGAGATCATCACCACGCCCATCAGGCGTAGGAACTTGACCTCACGATCGATCGGGAGCTCGCCCCCCGCCACACCTCTGACGGTTCGGAGGGCCGAGGCGGCCACCGTGTAGTACAGCGGAGGGTGCTGTGGCATCTGGTTGAGGACAGGCTGCTTCTCCCCGGTGTTCTGATCGGTCCAGTAGATGGGCCTGTCAGACTCGGAGAAGGTCTGGCGCGTGCCACGCTGGGGCGCGGCCTCCGGAGTCTTCGCCGACCCGAGGCCGGACAGGAAGCCGGCGCTGACGGACAGCAGACGACCGTCGTAGTCCGGATAGCTTCCCGACTCGGCAACGTGAGCCACCAGGTCGAAGTGCGACGATTCGTCGGGGGGATCACCGACGGGGACGATCACGCTCCACCAGACCCCGAGCACCATGTACAGCGCCGCCAGGATCCACACCGACCTGGGCAGATGTCCGACGGCGGCCGAGGCTCTCCGCCTCAGCGAGTGGTTCCTGACCCGACCTGGCGGGGATCCGCTAACTCCGTCCATCGAGACGACCGTATCGTCGGCCTCGATGAATCCGACAGAACGCGCCTCTGACCTCTACTCGCCGGGTGGGACCAGGAGCTGCAGGAGATCGACGATGGTGCCGGTGAGGTCGGGGGTCTTGGCGATGGGGAAGACCACCTGGCCGGCGTCCTCCTTGTAGACCGATCCCTTGAAGAGCCGGCCCAGGCGGATGGTCTGGCTCGTCTTGAGGTGCAACGGCGACACCCGCGCCGTCCAGGCCGGGCCGCCGAAGGCCGGGCCCTTGGTGACGTTGATCTCACGGATTCCGAGGCGGTGGGCCTCGGCGCGCAGACGGGCGACGTCGAGCAGGCGGACGGCCTCCTCGGGAACCGGGCCGTAGCGGTCCTCCCACTCGGCGCGGATGTCGTCGACCTCGGCGTCGGTGGTGACCTCGGCCAGGCGCCGGTAGGCCTCCAGCCGCAGCTCCTCCTTGGGCACGTAGTCGGCGGAGAGGTTGGCGTCGATGGGCAGGTCGAGCTTGACCTCGGCGGGCTCGCGGACCGGCTCGCCCTTCAGCTCGCTCACCGCCTCGGTGACCATCTGAACGTAGAGGTCGTATCCCACCGCCGCGATGTGGCCGCTCTGTCCGGTGCCGAGCAGGGTGCCGGCGCCGCGGATCTCCAGGTCCCGCATGGCGATGCGGAAGCCAGATCCCAGCTCGGTGGCCTCGCCGATGGTCTTGAGCCGCTCGTAGGCCTCCTCGCTCAGCGCCATGTCCTGGGGGTGGAACAGGTAGGCGTACGCCCGTTGACCCGACCGGCCGACGCGTCCGCGGAGCTGGTGGAGCTGGCCGAGGCCGAGCCGGTCGGCGCGATCGACCACCAGCGTGTTCACCGTGGGCATGTCGATGCCCGACTCGATGATGGTGGTGCAGACGAGCACGTCGAACTCGCCCTCCCAGAAGTCGAGCACCACCTTCTCCAGCGTGCCCTCGTCCATCTGGCCGTGGGCCACCGCCACCCGGGCCTCGGGCACCAGCTCGCGGATGTTGCGGGCGCAGTCCTCGATGTCGCGCACCCGGTTGTGCACGAAGAACACCTGGCCCTCGCGGAGCAGCTCGCGGCGGATGGCCTCGGCCACGGCGCGGTCGTCGTACTCGCCCACGTAGGTGAGGATCGGTTGGCGTTCGGCCGGCGGGGTGTTGAGCAGCGTGAGGTCGCGGATGCCGGTGAGGCTCAGCTCGAGCGTCCGGGGGATCGGGGTGGCCGACAGCGTGAGCACGTCGACGGTGTTGGAGATCTGCTTGATCTGCTCCTTGTGGCTGACGCCGAAGCGCTGCTCCTCGTCGACAACCAGCAGCCCGAGCTCTTTGAACTGGACGTCCTTGGACAGCAACCGGTGGGTGCCGATCACCACGTCGACGTCGCCGATGCGAACGCCCTCGGCCACCTCCTTGGCCTGCCCCGCGGTGAGGAACCGGCTCATCACCTCGACCCGCACCGGGAACGAGGCGAAGCGGTCGGAGAAGGTCTGGTAGTGCTGAGTGGCGAGAAGGGTCGTGGGCACCAGCACCGCAACCTGCTTGCCGTCCTGGACCGCCTTGAACGCGGCCCGCACCGCCACCTCGGTCTTGCCGAAGCCGACGTCGCCGCACACCAGGCGGTCCATCGGCTTGGTCTCCTCCATGTCGGCCTTGACGTCCTCGATGGCCTTGAGCTGGTCGGGCGTCTCCCGGAACGGGAAGGCGTCCTCCAGCTCCCGCTGCCACGGCGTGTCCTGGGGGAACGCGTGGCCCTCCGTGTGGAGGCGGGTCTGGTAGAGCACCACCAGCTCCTGGGCCACCGCCTGGACCTCGGCCTTCACCCGGGCCTTGGTCTTGGTCCAGTCGCCACCGCCGAGCCGGCTGAGCGACGGGCTGTCGCCGCCGGTGTAGTGCCGCACCGCGTCGATCTGGTCGGACGGGACGTAGAGCTTGTCGTCGCCGCGGTACTCGAGGAGCAGGTAGTCGCGCTCGACGCCGCCGATGGCCCGCTTGATCATCCCCTTGTACCGAGCCACGCCGTGCTGGTGGTGGACGACGTGGTCGCCGGGCTTGAGGTCGTCGAAGAAGCCGGCGGTGTCGCGCTTGCGGGGTCTAGGGGCCCGGTGGGCCCGACGCCGACCGGTGACGTCGGGCTCGGCCAGGATCGCGAGCTTGATGCCGGTGAGGATGGCCCCTCGTTCGAGCGCTCCGACCGAGACCGGCAGCTCCAGACCGTGCTCCCTCAGGAGCGCGCCCAGGCGCACCGACGACGCTTCGCTGTCGGCCGCCACCACGATCCGGTAGCCGTCGTCGATCAGCTGGCGGAGCTGGTTGGTGAGGCCCTCTCCCCCGCCCACCACCGGGTTCCAGCCCATGGCGCCCACGGTGGCCACATCGGGGCCGTCGGGAGTGACGGTCATGGTCCATACCGGCAGGTCGCTGGCCGTGAACAGATCGGAGAACTCGACGTGCAGGGTGGGGAACCCGCGGTCGTGGCCCACCTCCCACGTGCGGGCGAGGGTGGCGGCCAGGTCCGCCTCCTCGGCCAGCAGGTCGGCTGCCCGGTCACGCAGCCGCCGCGGTTCCACCACGATCACCTGACCGCCAGCGGGGATGATGTCGACGATGGTGCGGTGGTCGTCGACCAACCAGGGCAGCCACGACTCCATGCCGTCGAAGAGCTGTCCCTCGGCCAGGCGCTCCCACTGCTCACGGCCCCACGGCTCCAACGCCACCAGCTTCTCGGCCCGCTCCCGCACGTCGTCGGTGGGCAGCAGTTCGCGGCACGGGAAGGCCTCGACCCTCTCGACGTCGGCCACCGAGCGCTGGTCGCTCACCGAGAAGGAGGTGAGCCGATCGACCTCGTCGCCCCACATGTCGATCCGCACCGGGCCGTCGGCGGTGGGCGGGAAGACGTCGACGATCGACCCTCGCACCGCGAACTCGCCGCGGTGCTCGACCTGGGCCTCTCGCCGATAGCCGGCCATGCCGAGCCACTCGACGAGCTTCGCCTGATCACGGGTGTCGCCCTTGCTCACGACCAGCGGTTCCACCGAGTCGACCAGCGGTCCGAGCTTCTGGACCAGCGCCCGGACGGGCACCACGATCACCGCCGGCATCCGATCCTCGGGCGCGCGCCGGAGCCGCCAGACGGTGCGCAGCCGTCGTCCCATGGTCTCGATGCCGGGGCTGACCCGCTCGAACGGCAGCGTCTCCCACGCCGGGAAGAGCTCTACCCCATCGTCGCCCAGGAACGTGGCGAGGTCGTTGGCCAGCCGCTCGGCCTCGGCCGTGGTGGGGACGGCCACCAGCAGGGGCTGCTTCGAACCGACCTGGGTCAGTCCGGCGATGGTGACCGGGCGCGCCGCTTCGGGCACCGCCAGGACGGCGGCCGACCGCCCCAGGACCTGGGTGACCGCCGGATCGTCTCGCAGCAGCTTCGGCAGTTCGGTGAGCGACATGGGATCCTCTAGACCAGGACGACGCGCGGAGAGGCCCCCGATGCGTGGGCACCGGGGGGGGTGTGGATGGCCGGACCACGCTACCGCCCGAGGTCCGCGACCCGTCCGTCGAGAGATGAGAGATCTCTCACCTGGTTCTCAGGTTCGGGCCATCGACTTGGGACAGGCTGGTGGACGTGAACCGGTTCGTGCGCGTCTCTCTGGTGGTGGCCGTGGTGGTCGCCGCGCTTGGCGCTTTCGCCGCCGGGGCGTGGATCGCCAGCCCCAGGGGCGCTCCATCGGGCCCGGTGAAGACGATCGACCTCGACCACCTTCCGGCCTCCGTCGGAGGCGCCGAGGGCGACGGCGAGAACGGCGGCGATGCCACCACCGCACCGTCGGTCGTTGGGCCGCCCGTGACCGAGATTCCACCGCCCACGGCCCCTCCGCCATCGGTGGCGCCCGCGCCCACCCCGACCGCTCCCCCCGCGCCCACCATCCCGATCCGGCCCCCGGCCCCGCCCGACGACGACCGGGATGACGACGACTGGGACGACGACGATGACGACGACTGGGATGATGACGACGATCGGGACGACGACTGATGGCCGCCAACTCCCCGATCCCGGACCGGACCGCCGAGGTGCCGGTGACCACCGATGAGGTGGCGGACACCCACCGCCGGCGCTGGCCGCCACGAATCGGCCTGCGGCTGCGGATGCTCGGGTTCGCAGCCGCTCTGCTGATCGGCGCCGCCGTGTCGGGTCTGGCGATCCAGCGGGCGGTGCTCCTGCAACGCCACGACACGTCGGTGGGCGAGATGTTGGAGCAGGAGCGGGAGGAGCTCGAACGCCTGGCTGCCGGCCGGAACCCGTCCACCGGCGAGCCGTTCCACGGCGACGTGGCCGCCATCTTCGACACGTTCGTCTCACGCAACGTCCCCGCTACGGGTGAAGCGTTCATCACGTTCGTCGACGGCCGGCCCTACAGCCGCACGCCCGCACCCATACAGCTCGACACCGTGCCCGAACTGGTCGAGCGCTGGGCGAACCTCGACGACGGCCAGAGAGGCACCATCGAGACCGACGCCGGACCGGTCAAGTTCCTGGCGGTGCCCCTCGCCAGCGGCGGCGAGACCGCCGGCGTCTTCGTGACGGTCAACTTCCTCCAGGCCGAGCGGGACGCGATCCACGCCGACCTCCGGGTCCAGGCCATGGTGGTGGCTGCCGCGGTGGCGCTGGCCACCATCATCGCCTGGCTCACGGCGGGCCGGCTGATGCGGCCGCTGCGCACCGTCACCGATACCGCCCGCAACATCACCGACAAGGGGCTGTCGCAACGGATCCCGGTGGAGACCGATGACGAGGTCGGCGAACTGGCCACGACCTTCAACCAGATGCTGGACCGCCTGGAGGTGTCGTTCGAGAGCCAGCGAGCGTTCATCGACGACGCCGGGCACGAACTGCGCACTCCGATCACCGTGATCATGGGGCAGCTGGAGCTGATGGGCGACGACCCGGACGACCGCCAGCGGACCCTCGCCGTGGTGAACGACGAGCTTCAGCGCATGGCTCGGATCGTGGAGGATCTGCTGCTGCTGGCCAAGGCCGAACAGCCCAACTTCATCCAGACCGAATCGGTCGAGCTGAGCGACTTCACCACCGAGATCCTCGTGAAGGCCAGGCTCCTGGGCGACCGCGAATGGCGCTTCGAGGGCGCCGCCTCCGGCACCATCGAGGCCGACCCGCAACGCCTGACCCAGGCCCTCCTGAACCTGGCCCGCAACGCCGTCGAGCACACCGAACCGGGCACGGTCGTGGGCATAGGGAGCGCACGCCGCGACGGGCGCGCAGCGTTCTGGGTCCGGGACGAGGGCCCCGGGGTGGCGATCGCCGAGCAGCCGCGCATCTTCGAGCGGTTCTCCCGGGGGGTAGGAGCGCGCCGCCGGTCCGAGGGCGCCGGCCTCGGCCTGGCCATCGTCCGAGCCGTCGCCGTCGCCCACGGTGGACAGGTGCGCCTCGACAGCGTTCCGGGCCAGGGCGCCCGCTTCGAGATCGAGGTGCCCGCCGCCGACGACGAGCTCGACCTCGCCGCCCACACCGGTCCGGAGGACCCGACCGTCGTGCTCGACCTCGGCGTCGATGGCCCCGGTGACCGAGCCGACGGTGCCGGCCCCGCCGACCCAGAGAACGCTGACCCAGAGAACGACGGCGCCCACCGTGCCGACCCCCACGACAGGAGCATCTGAGAATGGCAAGGATCCTCATCGCCGAGGACGAACCCCGCATCACCGAGTTCCTGGAGAAGGGCCTCCGGGCCGCGGGTTACTCCACCGTGACCGTCGACGACGGCGAGATCGCCGCCTCGCTGGCCCGCGACGACGACTTCGACCTGCTCATCCTCGACCTCGGCCTCCCGTCGCTCGACGGCATCGACGTGCTGGCCCGCATCCGCAAGCGGGGCGAGCGGATCCCCGTCATCGTCCTCACCGCCCGCTCGGAGGTCCACGACACCGTGGCCGGCCTGGAGGCCGGTGCCGACGACTACGTCACCAAGCCCTTCCGGTTCGAGGAGCTCCTGGCCCGGGTCCGGGTGCGGCTGCGCAGCGAGGGCAACGAGGAGCAGACGGTGCTCCGGGTCGGCGACGTGAGCCTCGACGTCCGCACCAGGCGGGCCTCGGTGGGCGAGCGAACCGTGGAGCTCACCGCCCGCGAGTACAGCCTGCTCGAGACGTTCCTCCGCCATCCCGACCAGGTCCTGTCGCGGGAGCAGCTCCTCTCGATCGTGTGGGGCTACGACTTCGATCCCGGCTCGAACGTGGTCGAGGTCTACGTCGGGTACCTGCGCAAGAAGCTCGGCAACGGCGTGGTGGAGACCGTTCGCAACATGGGTTACCGCCTACCGGCCGCCTGAGGACCTCGGGGTCACCAAGGAGGCGAGCCGACCAGACAAGCATCGTGGGTAGACCGAGGCACCAGCCGAGGTCGGTTCACCCTCGCCACGACGACGGTCCTACCTATTCGCTCAAATCCCAAGTGCAGGTCACGACACCTGCCCACCACATTCATGAGAGGGTTCTCAGGTTCGCCTCATCGACCGCTCAGCGGCCGTTGAGATCCTCGGTTCATGAGCACGCAGACCTTGGCCCCAGACATCCCGATCCTGAACGACCCAGCCGTGCCTTCCGACGACCTGTTGGGCGACGGTGCCCCCGCTGTCATCGGGGCCGTCCTCGATGCCGTGGAGGCCACCGTGGTGCGCTCGCGGCCGGCGCAGACCACCTACTACGCCGGGCGCTCGCTCACCGTCCGGCACGAGGTGAAGGTTCGTTGGGCGGACGGTTCGCACACCGACGAATCGATCGTGGTCTCAGCCGGCCGCAAGCCACCCCGCGACGCCATGACCATCACCGACGGCGACACCGAGATCGTGGCGTGGCGGGTGCCCCACGATCCCTGGTTGCCGGGTCTGGCCCCAGCCCTCTCCCCCGAAGCGATGAGCGACCTGTTCGAGAGGCTCGGACTGCCTTCCAAGGACCTCCGCTCGAAGCTGCGCGCCTACCGGCCCGGCCGGCGAGCCGTGGTCGAGGTGACCGGTCCCGGTGCCCGCGCCTTCCTCAAGATCGTTCCGCCCCGCAAGGTCGAGAAGCTCCACCGCCAGCACGAGGCGCTGGCCGGCCCCCTGCCGGTGCCGGCTTCGCTCGGCTGGTCGGAGGAGCACGGGATCGTGGTGCTCCAGGCCCTCCCCGGTCGAACGCTGCGCGAGGCGATGCTGGCCGGCTTCGGCCTTCCCGACGCCAGCGCCCTGCTGGCCACCCTCGACCGTCTGCCAGCCGTCGACGATGCAACGCCCGACGATGTGCCCGTCGATTGGAGGGCTCACGAGTTCGCCGACCTGATCGGCAACGTGGCCCCCGAGCTGGATCGACGCCTCCTCGGTCTGGCCGATGGCCTCCGACCGTTCGAGTCGCGCGCCGCCCAGGAGCCGGTGGTGCCGGTGCACGGTGACTTCTACGAGGCGCAGCTGCTGGTCGACGGCGGTCGGGTCACCGGCCTCCTCGATGTCGACACCTTCGGCGCCGGGCGCCGCGTCAACGACCTGGCCACCATGATCGGCCACCTGTCGGTGCTGGCACTCGGCTCCCCCAAGAGGGCTGCCATCGAGCGCTACGCCGCCCGCCTG
>JAAZBK010000059.1 GCA_012513855.1 Acidimicrobiales bacterium | reverse complement strand
ATGGTGGTGCGGGCCTTGGTGGGCATGACAGTCAGGCCAGCGATGAGATGCGCGACCCTGGCCAGAGCGACGGTCCTCTCGGCGGGGCAGGTGCGTTCGTCCAAGGCCAGCCGCAACGCGTCCTCTGCCCGGCGGAGGCGGCGGCGCTCAGCGTCTGTGGTGATGGGCACTGCGACCGCGCGGGCGTGCTGATCGGCGGCCGACCACGCCGCGGTGGCGGCCCTGACCGCATCACCGAACAGATCGACCAACTCCCTGCTGGTCGCCCGCTGCTCAGCGTGCAGGTCCTGGGCGTGGGCGAATCTCTGGTGGAACTCCGCGGTCAGGGGTTCAGTGACGTCTGCCAGCAAGGGTCGGCGGAACGCGGTCCACGGATCGGTCTCGAAGGCCGTGTACGCGGCCTTAAGCTCGTTGAGGTCGCGGACGTGAAGATCCCACAGACGATCGGCCTCCTGCCGCAGCTCACTGCGCTGCCGGCGGTCGCCAAGGGTTCGCCGAGCCAGCGCGATTACAGCGGGCACAAGCGCCACGACCAGTGTGGAAATACCGAGGAAGGGCCAGAACCATCCTGGAATGTCGGTCAGCTCTACCAGGGTGACGGGCGGTATGTGAGGCGTGGGATCCGCTGGCAGCGACGGTGAAACCTTGTCTTCGACTGTGGCCGGGGTTGGGACTCCGGAGGCGCCTCGGTCTGCGGCCTCAGACTCGCCGAGGTCGATCAGCGCAGTGATCGCGAACTTCGCCATGATCCCCAAGAATGCAAATGCCGCGCCGAGGAGTAGAAGTGGCCCGCCTCCCCGTTCGGCGTCGTGGCCTGCCAGAAGCGATCCAAAGCCGCCAATCAGTGCGAGAGACGCGATCACAAGAATTGCGGTCGACGCGATGTAGATGACCGTCTGAATATGTTCCATGGTGGATCCCCTCGTAGTAGAAACCCGCGCCAGTCGAGCGGCAGGGGCAGTTCAGAGCAGCTTGTCGAGACCGTCCAGGGCGGCGGTGAGCAACCGGCGCACGGTGTCCTTGCTGCCTTCGATGACGGCGCCGGTGTCTGCGGAGAACACGACGGCGACCTCCCCCGTGACCGGCTCATCGCACCAGTCGGGCTCGTCTCCTTCGGTCAGGAACCCGACGTGGGTGTTGCGGGCGTCGAACCATTCGCTGTGGAAAGACATAGTGACCTCGTTCTCGTGTTTCTGTCGTGTGTGCGGGCCCCCGCCGCGAGTGGCCAGCAACGGGGGCCCGGGTCTGGTGTCAGTCGCCACGTGTCGGCGAACCGAGTGCGCTCACTGTGCCCCGGCGGTTCGCCGGTGCAGCAGTGTCGGCGCCGCAGCCCACACAGGCCCTGTACGTCTGGGCTCGGAGTTGGAGAAACAGCAAACGCCCCGCCAGACGTGGCGGGACGTGGTGCATTGACGAAGGTGGGCGGGAGGTGGCGGACGCGGCGCCGACGGAGCGGACAGCCAGCAGTGTCGGCGGCTACTGCTCCTACGGCTACTGCTCCTACGGCTCGGGGTTCCACCGGATACGGGAGTTCGCCGCGTGAGCCTGCGTCACCGCCTTCTCGGCAGCCGCCAGTGCGGTGGCGGCCTGCTTGAGCGCCGCGGCAGCCTGCTGCGCCGACCGCCCGCTGCCGAGGGCGTCTTCGCCGTCGTAGTCCTGGCCGTCACGGGCATCGGCGTGAAAGGCACCAAGCTGGCGGCACATCTGGGCAAGGTCGGCGAT
>JAAZBK010000364.1 GCA_012513855.1 Acidimicrobiales bacterium | reverse complement strand
GAGACGGGCTGGGCCTCCTGGGCAACGATGGCCATCTCGGTCTCCACGTCGAGCGGGTAGTGGGTGCGGATCTGGGCACCGAAGCGGTCCTTGAGCGGCGTGATCAGCCGGCCACGGTTCGTGTAGTCCTCGGGGTTGGCCGAGGCGAAGAGAACCACGTCGAGCGGCAGCCGAACCTTGAAGCCGCGGATCTGGACGTCACGTTCCTCCAACACGTTGAGCAGTCCGACCTGGATCCGCTCGGCCAGGTCGGGAAGCTCGTTGATGGCGAATATGCCGCGGTTGGTGCGGGGGACCAGCCCGTAGTGAAGGGTGAGCTCGTCTGACAGGTACCGGCCCTCGGCCACCTTGATGGGGTCGACCTCACCGATGAGGTCTGCGATCGACGTGTCGGGCGTGGCCAGCTTCTCGCCGTAGCGAGTGTCGCGGTGGATCCAGCCGATGGGCGTGTCGTCGCCCTTCTCGGCGATCAGCTCCCGGGCGTGGTGGGACACGGGAGCGTAGGGGTCGTCGTTGATCTCGCTACCGGCCACGATGGGCAGCCACTCGTCGAGCAGGCCGGTGAGCGATCGGATCATGCGGGTCTTGGCCTGCCCCCGCTCTCCGAGGAACACCACGTCGTGGCCGGCCAGCAAGGCGTTCTCCAACTGCGGCATGACCGTCTGCTCGTAGCCGAGGACCGACTCGAACAGCGGCTCGCCAGCCCGGACGCGGGCGATGGCGTTGCGCCTTATCTCCTCCTTGACCGGGATCGACTCCCAGCCGGAGTCGCGAAGTTGACCGAGGTTGGCGGGCCGGTTCGACATGGCTTGGACGCTACCCCCGCCCCGGCGAGGCGCAACCGGGACCTGCTGCCGCGCTCCCCCCGTCTGCGCACCCACCACGGGCCCCACGACGGCGCACCGATCAGGCCGCCTCGACCTGGGAGTGCACCACGGCCTCCCACAGCCGGGTGCGGACCCGGGTGGCCTCGGTGCCGTCCAGGTCGTTGGCGATGACTATCCCCTCGATCATGTCTGCCGCCACCGCCTGGTAGGGCCGGCCCTTGACCACCACCGCCACGGTCGACCGTCCATCGGGCGCTCGCCGAACCGTGCGATCAGCTCCCGGCACCCGGGGCGGGCTCCGGAACCCGGGAACCACCAGACCTCGCTCCCTCGCGGCCGAGGCGAGCGTGCGGACCGTGGCGGCGAACATGAGTGACGACGACTGCTCCATACCCGGGCATCATCCCCGGGGGGTGTGACAACGGCGTTCGGGTGGAGCGACCGTCAGAGCGACGGGTCGGCGGACCCGATCACCTCGACCGGGTCGCCTGCTCGTACCTCACCGGGCCGGTGGACCATAGAGCCCACCGCCAGGAACAGGTTGCGCTCGTCTCTGATGCGGCGGAACACGTCGAGGTCTCGCTCGATGCCCCCGGGCTGCGGCCGGGTGGTCATCACGCACCGGTCGATCTGCTTCACCACGTCGAGCTCGAGCGACCCGACCCTTAGCCGGTGACCGACCAGCACGTCGGCGGTGGGCGCGTCGACCACGAGGTTGGGGCGGAAGCGACGAACGTCCCACTCGCCGATGTCGCCCGTGGCCACGAGGCTCACCTGGGTGCGACGACTGTCGTGGAACGACCAGTCGGGTCCCTCCCACGGGATCGCCTCGCTCGCGTCGTCCTCGGGGTCGGCCTGGTTCTCGTACGTGCTCGACCGTCCCGTCGCTCCGATCAGCTCGACCTGACGTCCGATCCAGGTCGAGATCGCCTCGTCGTCGGTGGTGAGCCCGTGACCGGGGACCTCCACCTGTCCCACTCCGTCGACGAGCACCCCCCGGCCGAACAGCAGGTTCGGGTCGCGTCGGGCCGTGAGCACCACCCCCGTGGCCGGATCGCGGAGCGCATGGGAGCGGTCACCCACGATCCCCGCATCGCCCACCGTGGCGAAGTCGAGCCGCTCTCCCTGCATGGACTTGACCGGGTACCGCCAGATCTCCACCACGTCCACCCCCGAATCCTGCCAGAGCACCGGCGAGCCAAGAAAGCGCAGGGAGGAAGACAAGGTCTCAGGCGGCGCCGAGCCCTGGGCGGGAAAGCACGAGCCCGGCGAGGTGCCGCCGACCTTGATCTGGACGGACGAGCACGTTGCTCCTGCAATCGACCGACTCGCAGCGGGGAGAGATGGATCCCGCCACAAACTCCGAGACCAGGCAAGGTCGGGCAGGAGCAACGCGCGCAGGGAGGAAGACAAGGTCTCAGGCGGCGCCGAGCCCTGGGCGGGCAAGTTGGCAGGGAATGGGGATGTGGTCAGAGCGCGAATGGTGTTCATTGATCGTTGAGTTGATCCAGGCTCGGCGGATCCCCACCGGGCCTGGGCAAATCGAGACGTCGATGTCCGGTCGTCCCGGGGGGGGTGCGACCGGACATCGGCGCGCGTGCTGTCACGGAACTTCGGTACCCTTCGGCCATGTTCGTGGGGCGGACCGAGGAGATCGAGGTGCTCGTTCGGTCCCTGCGTGAGGGCCGGCCGATGGTGGTTGTGGGGCCACCCGGCATCGGCAAGAGCACTCTGGCCGTCACCGCGGCGAAGCGCTTCGGTCCCGACCTGGTCTTCGCCCGCGGCATCGCCACCCTGACGTCGGTCCCCTACCTCCTGTTCCGCAACCGGGTGCACATCGTCGGCGACGACGAGCCCGACGACGTGGCGAACCGCTTCTCCAGCCTGGCTCCCGGACCGGTGGTTCTCGACGATCTCCAGTGGGCAGATCCGGCATCGTTGGACGTGGTCGACCAGATCGCTTCGAGCACCCGCCTCCTGGCCACCGTTCGGGCCGGAACCCCCGGCTCGGAGTCGGTTCTGGGCCGGCTCGACCAGGCCGGGTTCGTCCGGATCGACCTCACCGGGCTCAGCGCCGACGACGCCCGAGCCCTGGCCCGGTCGCGGCATCCGACGATCGACGACGAGGCGCTCGAGGCCATCGTCGACGCGGCCGAGGGAAGCCCTCTGCTCCTCACCGAACTGGGCATCGAGCCGGTTCGGTCGCCCACCCTCACGGCCGCGCTGCTGCAGAGGCTGGATCAGCTCCCTCCGGCGGCCCGGGAGGCCATGTTCCGCCTGAGCGTCCTGCGCCGTCCGGCCTCGATCGAGGAGCTCGGCGACGCAGCCAACCACCTCACCAGGGCCGGCCTCGCCCATCACCGCGAGGGTCGGTTCGAGGTCCACCACGGCCTACTGGCGGAGTTGGTCCTCGACCAGCTCGGGGTAGAAGCAGATCAGGTCCGTTCCCGGCTGGCCCCGCTGGTGACCGAGTTCGAGGCCGCCCTGCTCCTCGGCGCCGCGGGCCGCCGGGAGGATGCGCGGGAACGGGCGCTGCGTGCCGCGGAGCAGGCGACGTCGACGCGCGACCGGCTGGAGGCTCTCATCGTCGCCGTGGCCAACGCTCCGGTCGGCGAGGTGGACGTCGAGCTCAGGGTCGAGGCCGGGCAGCTCCTCAACGACTTCGGGCGGTCCCAGGAGTCGCTCGACCTGGTGACGCTGGAGGGGCAGATCCCGGATTCCGTCACGGCCGCCGACCGAGGGCGCCTGATCGGCGTCGCCGCCTACGCCCATTGGGTGCTGGGCGACACCCGGGGCTTTGCAGAGCTGATGGAGGAGGCCCTCGAACACCTCCGGGGGAGCAGGACGGGGGACGAGGTCCGCGTCATGGCCGGCTCGACGATGTACGCCACGTGGGTCGATCTGGACGGCCGCTCGGCGCTGGACCGCGCCACCGAGGCCGTCGCTCTGGCCGACGAGATCGGCCAGGAGCGAGCCTTCGCCCGGGTCCGCCTGGCGGCGGTGCTCTCGACCTCCGGGCTCGACGGCTGGGTCGAGCTCTACCAGGAGGCCCTCGACCTGGCCGAGGCGGTGGGCGATGTGCGCAACGCCAACGAGGCCGCCAACAGCCTGGTGCTGGCTCAGTGGACCCGGGGCGACGCCCACGAGGCCCGCAAGGTCGCCGCCCGCCAACTCGAGGTGCTGTCACCGGACGACCATCCCCAGCACTGGTACATGCACGCGGCCACCGCCGCTGCTCTCGACATGCTCCTGGGGGTGGACCCCGAGGTCATCCTGGAACGCTGGCACCCGGTTCTCACCGCCGGCCCTCCCTTCCGCACCCGCCCGTTCATGGAGGCCGCTGTCGTCATCGCCCTCGCCGATCTCGGCCGTGACCGCGAGGCAGAGGAGGTGTCGAGGGACATCGTCCGCCGAGCCAGCAAGGCCGACCAGTGGCAGGCCGTGGCCCATTGGGTGCTGGCCGAGTCGGCGTGGCTGCGCCTCGACCTGGAGGCGCTCGTCGGGGCGATCGAGGGCGTCGAGCGCCTTGGCATCGGCGACTACCCGCCCGCGGTGATGGCGCGCCTCCTCGGCGCCCACACCGCGGTGGAGTTCGGCACCGCTCTTCCTGGCAACGAGCCCGTCGCCCTCACTCCGGCGTGGGCCGGGGCTCCCGTCGAGTGGAGGGCGCTGGTGGCCGAACTCGACGGCCGTCACCTCGACGCGGTGGCGTTGTTCGATCAGGCCGCCGCCCTCTACGTCGACCACGACGAGCGGGCCCGCCTCCGTTGCGAGTGGGCCGCGGCCAGGGCGCTCCAACGCGGCGGCGACGACGCGGTGGATCGGCTGGTCGCGGTGGAGGCCAGCGCCGACCAGAGGGGATCGAAGGCGCTGCTGCGCCGGATCCACCCCCTGCTACGCCGCTCCGGCGTGGCCCGCAGCGCCCCGAGCGGACGAACCGCGGCCGGGCTCACGGCCCGCGAGCACGAGGTGCTCGTCCTGGTGGGTCAGGGCCGAACGTCGCCCCAGATCGCAGCGGAGCTCGGCATCACCAGGGACACGGTGAACGACCTGGTCCGGTCGGCCATGCGCCGGCTCGGCGTGACCACCCGCACCGCCGCCGTGGCGAAGTTGCGAGAGCTGGAATCCGGGCCGCGGTCCTGACCTCCTCAACGGGTGGGGGGCGCGCCCGGCCTTCCGTCGGCGATCCAGTGCGTCACGGCCTCGGTGGTGTTCGTGGCCCGGTAGGCGGCGCGCAGGGCCGCCAACCGGCGGTGCGCCGTCCTCGTCGACAAGCTGACCCGACGCGCCGCCTCCTCGACGGTGGCGCCGTCGGCCAACGACTCCAGGAGGGCCGCGTCGTCAGGGCCCGGAACCACCACGGGGCGGTGGTGGTCGGCCTGCGACACCACGTCGCCGTTGTGGTGCAGATCGTCGAGGACGCGGAGCCGGAACGATCCCGTGCCCTTCAGAGCCACGACCAGCCCGACCCCCCGGGCGAGGGCGCTCAACGCGACCTTGGCCTGCTCATCGTCGTGAACGACCCCGGAGCAGACCCACCGGTGGGCTGAGAGGTCCCACGGCTCGTCCGGCAGGGAGAAGTCGTCGCGACGGGTCCAGCCCGATGGCGCCGCCACCTCGCTCAGAGCCGCCTCGGGGTCTGACTCTCCGTCGATGAGGATCACCGGAGGCTTGGGCTTTCCGAGGGGCACGCCGTCCGACGGTAACGGCCCGGCACGCGCGAAGTCCCGTGACCGCCGCGCCCTTCTTGCCCTGTCCCGGACCACGATCCTCGGGGCGAGTACCACCTGCGGGAGACGCCGACTCCGTAACCTCGGCGGCGATGGCCCAGCACGACCCGACGCCGCTCACGCCGGTGCAACAGCAGACGATCGACGTGCTCGGTGCTTCGGGAGCCGGTCGTCCCACGTTCGATTCCGGCCTCGCCGAGGAGCTGCGACGCGAGCTGGAGGACGGGCTGGCGCCACTGGTCACGAACCTGGCCGACGACGAGCAGCTGACGGTGTCCAAGCACGTGCTCGGGCGGGTCCACGGCTGCCAGGTCCGGTTGATGGCCGAGGAGGCGGCCGGCGACGGGTTCGCGGTGTCGATCCCCACCGCTCGCGGAACGGTGGCCCACAAGGCCATCGAGCTCGGGATCCACTGGAGCCGCGAGCCGTTGCCGCTCGAACTGGTCGACGAGGCCATGGCCCGGTTGGCCAACGCCGACCACTGGCTCACCCGCTTCCTCCAGGAGTGCAGCGACGCCGAGCGGGCCGAGCTGCGCGGGTCGGCGGGCGACCGGGTGGCGAAGTTCTTCGAGTGCTTCCCCCGTCTCCAGCCCAAGTGGCGGCCGGTCACCGAGTCCAGCCAGTACGTGGACCTGCTCGACGGGCGGGTGCTGCTGCGCGGCAAGGTCGACCTCACGCTCGGCACGCCGAAGGGCAACCAGGCCGGCAAGGTGGTGATCGACCTCAAGACCGGAGCACCCAACGCCGCGCACCGCGACGACCTGCGGTTCTACGCGCTCCTCGACACGCTCCGGCTCGGTGTCCCGCCCCGACTGGTGGCCTCGTTCTACCTCGATGCCGGTCGGGCCGAGGTCGAGGCGGTCACCGAGGGCCTCCTGCACGCCACCGTGGCCAGGACGGTCGACGGTGCGGTCCAGCTCACCGAACTGCGAGCCGGAACCCGGGAGCCGGTCCACCGGCCCAGCTACGCCTGCCGCTGGTGCGACCACCTCGCGCTCTGCGAGGTCGGGCGCGCTTGGCTGGCCGAGGAGACCGATCTCGACATGGCCGACGGCAACACCGATGCCGGCTGATCTGCGTCTTCAGGTAGCCGAGCGGGGCTGGTCCAGGTCCTTGGCCAGGACCTCGAACCGGAGGTCCGGGCGCTTGGGGACGCCGAAGCGCTCGTCGTCGTAGGGGAAGTCACCGGACTCGCCGGTGGGGTGGTAGCCGCGGCGGGCGTACCAGTCGATCAGCTCCTGGCGCACCTCCAGGACGGTCATCTCCACCCGGGCAACGCCCCAGTCGCCGGCCATCTGGCGTTCAGCCTCCTCGAGGACCCGCCGGCCGATGCCGCTGCCCTGGATGCCGGGCTTCACCGCGAACATGCCGAGGTAGCCCGCGCCGCGATCGGCCTTGAGCTGGAGCTCGCAGCAGGCCACCAGCCTCCCTGCGGATCGGACGGTGAGGATCCGCGCGTTCGGGTTGCGCAGAAGGTCGACCAGCATCCCGCGGTCGATCCGCTGGCCACCGAGCAGGTCGGCCTCGGTGGTCCAGCCGGCGCGGCTCTCGTCGCCCCGGTAGGCCGACTGCACGAGCACCACGATCTCGTCGAGGTCGCCCTCGCCAGCAGAACCGAAGTCGAGTTCGACGAGTGGCGCATCGACTGGCTCTGACATGGCCGCAAGCTACCGCCGTGGCCTCGGCTGAGCCGAGGGCCTGGCCAGACTGGCAGCGAGATCAGATCGCATCGATCTCGAAGATCCGGGCGGTGAGCGGTCGGTCCAAGGGCCAGGCAAGGCCGGAGGCGGACAGGTCGGCACCGCTCACGACCAGTCCATCGCCCCCTGCATCGCCACCGTCGTCGGCTTCGCCGGACAGATCGGTGCTGGAGACGCGGTACCCAGCGATCGGATCGAGGCCGGTGAGCCGCAGGGCAGGAGGCGGATGCAGCTCCGATCCGGGCTCCGCACGATCTCCGACCGGCCCGCCGTCCAGCTGGTAGGCGAACAGCACGGCCCGGCGTCGATCCGCGCTCAGGTGCGCCCATGCGGCGCGTGAGCGGTCCTCACCTTCGACGGGAGAGACGAGCCGTTCGACGTCGCCCATCTGGACCAGGTCCTGGGTCCGGCGGGCGACGGCGACGGCGCGCCGGCACGTGGCCAGCTCGTCGTCGGACAGCCCGGTCAGCTCGAGGTCGAACCCGAACCGGCCCGAGAGCGCCACCGCGCACGTGAAGGCCATGGGTCGCTCGCCCCACCGGGTCACGTGGGCGGCCATGACCGCTCCGGGGAAGAAGTGGCCGCACGCCCACTGCATCCGCACCCGGGTGACCGGGTCGGTGTTGTCCGACGTCCAGAACTCGTGGAAGTGGCGGAGGGTGCCGTGGTCGGTCCGACCTCCGCCCGACGCGCACAGCATCAGCTGCACGTCCGGGTGGCGGCGGGCCACCTCGGCCATCACCGACCACGTGGCTCGGACGTGGTCGACCCACAGGTTCGATTGCCGGTCCGCTCCCAGAGCGCTCGACCCCGGATCGGTGACGGGACGGTTGGCGTCCCACTTCACGTAGGAGATGGCGGGGTGCTGCCCCAGCGTGCGGTCGACCACGTCGACCTCGAAGTCGCGCACGTCGTCGAGCAGCGGATCGAGCGCCAGTTGGTGGCGGTGGAGGTGCGGCTCCCGCCGGTTCCGCAGCACCCAGTCGGGTTGGCGGTCGTGCAGCTCGCTGACCGGGTTGACCATCTCGGGCTCCACCCAGATCCCGAACCGGATGCCCGCCCGCACCGCGGCCTCGGCCAGTGGCGCAAGACCACCGGGGAGCTTGACGGGATCGGGATCCCAGTCGCCGAGGCTGGTGGTGTCGTCGTTGCGGGGATGGGTGGTGCCGAACCAGCCGTCGTCGAGCAGGAACACGTCGGCTCCGAGGTCCGCGGCGCGTCCGATCAGGTCGGTGATGCGGGCCTCGTCGAAGTCGAAGAAGGTGGCCTCCCAGTTGTTGACCACCAGCGGACGGACCCGCTCGGGATCGCGCAGGACCCGGTGGCGGGTCCACCGGTGGAATCGGCGGGTGACCTCACCGCGGCCCGCTCCCGACCACGTCCAAGCCACCGTCGGTGAGACGAAGCGCTCGCCCGGGTCCAGCACGTACTCGGCGCCCACCGGGTTGGCACCGGCCCGGATCCGCAGCTCGCTCGGCGTGCCCGGCTCGGGCCGGGGCCGTACGTCGAGACCGAAGTGGGCGTTGCCGCCCCAGGCGACGGACAAGCCCACCACGTCGCCCTCGGTCTCGGTGCTGGGGCCCGACGGCGACACCAGCGCGCACGGCGCCATCTGGAGGTGGGGTTGGAGGCCGCCGTAGCTGGCCAGGTGGGTGGTGCCCGGTGTGAGCGGTTGCGTGGTCCAGCGCCACTCGTCGGCCCAACCGCTGCCCACGAAGTGGTGGATCTCGGCGTCGGGAGCTGCCATCACCAACGGAGCGATCGAGTCGTACTCGTGGAGTCGAACGGGCCCGTCCTGATGGTGCTCGACCTCGACCCACTGCTCCAGCACTCCCGACGACGGGTCGGTGCGGGAGTGCAGCTCGACCGAAAGTGCGAACAGCTCGTCGCGAAGGGCCACCACGACGTGCTCACCGTCGTCGTCCGGTGTCCGGGTCACCGAGCCGAGGACCAGCCGGGTGGTGAGGGTGCCGTCGGCGTGGGTCACCCGCAGCGCGGCGGGTCGATGAGGGTCCCCACCACCCCATGTCGGGTACGCCGCCGGGTAGAGGGATGCCGGGAAGTCGAGCGTGGCGTCAGCGCCCTCGACGCCGAGCGCCACCTGGCGCAGCGTGCCGTCGTCTCCCGCCACCAGGGTGAGGCCCCAACCCCCGGCGTCGATCCGAACCAGGTGGTCGGTGGTGGTCATGTCGTCCCCCGGCCGCCTCACTGCTGCGAGGCGACGGCCTTCTCGAGCGTCGGTCTGATCTGTTCGAGAACGTAGGGGATGCTGAGCGGCGTCGGGACCCGAAGGCCGGCGGCGACCTCGCGGTCGTATGGCAGGTACGCGCCGTTGCGCACCGCGGGGAGCGAGGCGAACAGCGGGTTCGACTCCACCACGTCGCGGTTGTCACCGACGCTGGCCATGAAGATGGCGTCGGCCTCGCCGAGCAGGCCCATCTCCTCGTGGCTGATGTCGATGGCGCCCACCTGGGTGCCGCTGCTCAACGCCTCCAGCCCCGCGGGGACCACCATGCCGATCTCGACGAACAGGCGCGCCGAGGTGTCGATCGACTTGTTGACCACCCGGCTCTGGGTGGCGTCGCTGGCCAGCGCCACCGCGAAGCTCAGTCCCTCCACCCCGCCGAGTTCGGCGACGTAGCGCTCCATGGCGGCCTCGGTCTCGGCCACCAGCTCGAGCGCCGCGTCCTCCCGCCCGATGGCTCGACCGACGGCCACCGTGATGTCCTGCCACGGGTCGTTCAGCGGGCCGGTGAGCGGCGCCACGATCGGCACGCCGAAGTCCTTGTAGCGCTCGTAGAGCGAGACGTCGGCCGACGCGGTGGTGGCCAGGATCAGGTCGGGCTTCAGCGCCGCGATGCGCTCGATCGACGAGGCGGTGGTGTCCATCGGGAGCATCTCGATCTCGCTGACGTCGAGGTCGTCGGGCGCCCACGGGAACACGCCGTCGGGATCGTCAGGGTTGGCCACCATGGCAACCGGCGTCACGCCGAGGGCCAGCAGGATGTCCTGCTCCAGGGTTCCGAGCGCCACGATCCTCTGTGGAGGTTCAGTGATGGTGGCCTCGCCCAGCATGTGGTCGATCGTGACGGGGAATGCGGAGGCGTCCACGCCGGGATCGGCGGTGGTGTCGGTGCCGCTCCCGCCCGCCGCCTGATCCGAACCGCTGGTGCCGTCCGATGAGGAGCACCCGGCCAGGACGCCGGCCATCATCCCCAAGATCAGCAGGATGATCGTGGTGGGCCGGCTCGACCGTCGCCGGATCACTTCGGCTCCAGTTCCACGATGTTCATGGCCATGCCGGCCCGGTGGGTGGCCCGATGGACCAGGCCCGCCTGCTCGGCGAGGTCGACGAGGTGCTCCTCGGACCGCTCGGTGGCGCCGAACAGGTTCCGCATCAGCAGGACCATCGGGGCATGGGCGGCCTGGTGGAGCTCCTGGTCGCCGAGGAGTCGTTCAACCAGGAGGACCCGACCGCCGGGACGTACTGCGTCTCGTGCGTTGGCGAGGATGGTGGCGGCCTCCGGGTCGGGCCAGTCGTGGACGACCTGGGCCAGCACCACCGCGTCGGCCTCCGGCAGCGCGTCGAAGAAGCTGCCCTCGACGGCCTCGGCCCGGCCGGCCAGTCCTCGCTCGGAGAACCACCAGCGAGCGGTGGCCACGGTGGCCGGCAGTTCCACCACCGCTCCCGTGGCGTCGGGGGCCGCGCCGAGCACCTCGGTGAGGAGCAGCCCGATGCCGCCCCCCACGTCGACGATGTGGCGGTGGCGGGTCCAGTCGTACGCATCGCGCACGGACGGCACCCAGGAGTAGGCCCACTCGGCCATCGAGCCGTCGAACGACGCGGCCAGGGTCGGGTCGGCGTGGACGTGGTCCCAGAATCCGCGCCCGAACACGACGTCGAACCCGGGCTGACCGGTGGTGACGGTGTGGCGCAGACCGGCCCATGCCACGTCCATGTGGGCGTCGGCGCCATCGAGGTCGAGTCGGCGGCGTTCGCCACCCGAGTGGTCGTCGAGGAGGGCGCGGCCCAGGCGTTGCAG